>JAESST010000441.1 GCA_016763995.1 Flavobacteriales bacterium
ACTTTCTTTTTTTGATAAAAAATAATATTATCTCTTCAAATATAAAAGTATTAAAGAGAGTCGTGACGAAGTATTATTCTCTACTCTTGGGTTAAATTAAAATCGATTATACTCTCATGTACAAAAAAATGAGCTATTTCCGGGAAAATTACGGTTAGCCATCTATAAATTCTTATAAATTTGAATTGCGTTATCGATTAATATTGGCTTTATAAGCCAGATAACGGCATCTTGTTCTTGAACAAGAGTTTGATTGTTTTATCAATTATCTCAAGAGTTGCCTTTTTAAGCAACTAGCAAATGCTTAAAATATGCCCTACTATGCCTATAGTAGGGCATATTTTTTACTAAATTTTTACTCTTTTAATACTGCAGCCTAAGGCTTTTGTATTGTTTGGGTCAATTTCTTTTCCTTCTGCTAAATTCATGATGGCATTTTTTAGATAATGCGTCTCTACTAAATCTGCATTCTTATAGTTATCGTCAATTGCTCCTTCGTAAGCTAATTCCCAATTCTTATCAAACAAGAAAACATGTGGTGTTGATTTCCCTCCAAAAGCATTGGCAAGTGCAGATTTTTCATCCACCAAATAGGCGACATCTGCATAACCTTTTTCTTTTGCATGCTTCTTCATTTCAGCCATAGAATCATCTCCCTCTCTTTTTGCTTCGTTGGAATTAATCAAGATTAGGTTCATCCCCTTCTCCTTTGCTATTTTACTTAATTTTGGGTAACGATCTTCCCATGCAATTACAAATGGACATGTGTTACAAGAAAACATTACAATCGTACCATTCTCTCCTTTTAAGCCTTCTAATGTAGTATATTCGTTTTCAGTCGACTTCATTTTATAGTCCAACATTGGAGCTTTTAGACCGATTTCTAAGGTCTTGTATGTTTCTCCTCCTTTAAAGGCAAATGCAATACAGGCAAATCCCAAGATCATAGGAATAATTATTTTTTTCATTTCTTTCTTTTTAAATATTTGATCCTAAAGTTAACAAGAGAAAGACTTCGTTGGTTCTCGAAAAAGTTAATTGTACTTAAATTGATGGGCGAATCGGATGGGAGGTCTTTCTATTAGAATATGCAAAACATAAGCAACTAGAAAAGATACACCTAGAGCCAAAAGCATAACTCCTAAATCTTTTATATTGTTTAATCTAGGTTGCTGGTTTAATAGTATTGCATGAAGAACTCCAGAAATAAATTGGTGAAACAAATAAACACCATAAGAAATTAAGTCCAGAAATTGAAAAGCTTTAATACGAAGTAGTTTCCCTAAAAGCCCTTTTCTATGACTAATAATTGCTATTAGAATTAGTGCATATAAAAAATTATATAGACTATGATCTAATGCCCCAATTAGATTTTTATAGCTTAGTCCTAAAATAAGTATAGAAATTGTTAGAATTAGGATGAATACAAGGAGACTTTGTTTTTTAAGTCTATTAATTAAGTCGCACTGACAAACCAAATAAGTAAGCAATACTCCAACAAATAGTGAATCCATTCTTATTTGAAATGGTAATATTTCCATATAAAATAAGTTTGTTGAGGCTCTAAAAAATGGTGCAGCCACAATTAGTGGAATTGCAAAATATGGAATCCATTTTTTTCTGATTAAAAATATAATAGCGGGGGCGATTAAATAAAATTACTCATCAACACCTAAAGACCAGGTAGGTGTTAAAATTCTAGACCTATAGCTTCCAGAATAAGCCATCATATAATTTGGTACATAGGCAAAGTAATGCCATATAGGTAGCTCATTACCAAATAAAAAGCCTTCTGGATCGTTAATTTTGGATTGTCTTAATAGTAAATAACAAGCAAGCAATAAATAATACAAGGGTAAAATCCTTAATACCCTTCTTAAGTATAAAACTTAAAAAAAACTGAGGGGAATTCCTGTTTTCAATTAGAATTTTAGCAACCAGATAGCCAGAAATAACAAAAATAGAGCTAAAGCGCTGTATGTAAAGCAAGTTGCTTTTAAAGCGCCTTTTCTAATAAAGAAGGATTTGGAATTAAAAGGATTAGATTATTCACTAAATGATATACTAATCCATCAACAAGGCCAAACCTCTTAAACCATCTAATTCAGGAATCCTACCCTTAGATGGTTTAAAGATTTTAAACATTCGCTATACACATGATTCAACAAATATATCTCTTAAAATTAGTCTAATTCTCCAAAATCATAAACTCAATTTTCCTGTTTGTTTGGCTATTTTCTTCTATTTCATATGAAGAGTTAAAACAACTTAATTTAAAAGGCGTAAAAAAACAGACCTTCAATTTTAAGGTCTGTTTAATAGCAGTTTACAGATACTTTATCTTGCCAATTCCCACTGACCTGATGCAGTTCTTGTTTGTGTAGGGTCACTTGGATTTACAAATTCAATATCAACGAACCTTATAATAATTGTTTTAGGAGTTAACTCCATTTCGATTGTTTGTGTTTTGCTATAATTCTGTTTCCAAAAATTCCAATTAACTTGATATGACATATGAACTCCCATCGGTGCCGTACCATTAAATGCATCGGTTGAACTTATTCCACTCGAGCTTAAGGTATAGTTCATTTTTGCAATTGAAGTTTGATTTGAAAAATCATAATCAGAGAATGAGATTGAAACCGGATTAACATTAAGCTCAGTAGTAGCCTGGTTACTACTATTATGAAACCTTGCTCTAAAGTCATATAAGTCATTCTTAAATGTATCTCCTGCTGTATTTGATGTGATTATTTTGGTGTGATTTGTAACAACATGAACAGAAATTGCTTCTGTAATAACCTGATCCCAGCTGTTTCTGTTTATACCTACAATTGGAGCCATCTTAATAACAAAAAATCCATTTTCGTCTTTCTTTATAGAAATCGATTTGTTATCAGTTGATTCAAAATCCAATAAATTACCGCCTATACTAACGTGCATTACTGCTACTCCTGCTGCTGGAGTAGATCCTAATCTATATTTTTTCAATGAAAAATTTCCTTCTTTCAACTCGCTTCCTTTGATTGTAAGGTCTATATAATGGTTATTCTCTCCTGTAATATGCAAGGTAAAATAGTCATCATTCCCAGAGGTAAATCCACCAATACTAGTAATGTATAAAAAGTCTTCGCTTCGCCCATCAGCCTTTATATGATTTTGTAAAAGGTCACCTACATTAGCTACTACAACAGTTGTGTCCCCTCCTGTTCCGCCACCAGAACCACCATTTCCGCTTGTATCTGTTGGTGTTGTTGTTCCTGTTGTATCAGGGCTTGTATCTTCATCTTTTTCACATGAACTAATTGTAAATAAGAATCCTGTTATCATAAAAGCCGCTATTAATTTTTTCATCTTCTGTTTTTTAATTTGTTAAACAAAAATGGGACATGCTGTCAATTTATAAAATAGAGTTTATCCCCTAATTTCACTAAGGTGTTTTACGTAGTGTCAGCTAAAACATGTGCTCTGAATAGAGTCATAGTTTTGGATCAAAATATCACTAGACTAAAATAAAAGCTAGAGAATTATGTTTTTTAAGCTGCTATTCTAATTCTCCAAAATCACAAATTCGGTTCTTCTGTTCGCTTTTCTGCCTTCTTCAGTTTCATTCTCAGCTACTGGTTGAGTTTCTCCATAACCCTTGGCTTGCAATCTCTCAGAAGAAATTCCAGACTTTACCAAGTAGGTACGAACAGATTTTGCCCTTTCATGCGATAGTTTCATATTGGTAAGGTCTGAACCTACATTATCTGTATGTCCTCCAACCTCAACTACCATTTTCCTATTTGCATTTAAGAGTGCTACTGCTTTTCCTAATTCAATGTAACTTTCTTGCGTTAAGGTTGCTTTACCTGTTTCAAAGAAAATATTATTGAGCACTACTCTTGCTCCTTTTTCAATTGGCTTTAATGCAATGTCTTTTTTAATTTCTTCGTATTTGGCTGTTTCGGGTACTTCAAATTTATTGGAGTAAAAGAAAAACCCTTCTTTATTAGCGGAAACGCTATAATTTCTCCCGGAAGGCAATACCACTAAGTATTTTCCGGTTAATGAGTTACTTTTTGCCGTTGCAATCAGCTCTCCAGTATTGATATCTTCTACCAATACCCAAGCATCAATTAAGGAGCTGCTTTTTGCATTGGTGACAACTCCTCTAACAATAATCGAGGGTTTAGGTCTCAAGGCTTCAGGAATGCTAACAGAGAAAAGGTCTAATCCTCCTTCACCACTTCTATTTGATGCAAAATAAGCTCCTTCTCCACTAGCAGAAATGGTAAAGTAGGTATCTTCTCCTGAAGAGTTTAATGGTGCTCCAAGGTTTTTGGAATCAGTCCATTTTCCTTCTTCAAATACAGAAACAAAAATATCATAATCTCCATAGCCAGAATGACCAATCGAAGAAAAATACAACGTTTTGCCATCGGGTGCTAAATAGGGGCTTTTCTCTCCAAAAGGAGTGTTTATTGTTGGTCCAAGATTCTGAGCAGGGCCCCACATTTCTGCTTTATTTTTAATACTCATGTATAAATCCATACTCCCATCATATGAACCTACTCTCGAACTAACAAAGATTAAACTATTCCCGTCAGAAGAAAGTGTTGGCTGAGAGTCCCACTCTTCAGAATTCACAACATTTCCAAGGTTCTGGGGTTGCTCCCATTTGTCTCCGTTTAAAATAGCAGTAAATAAATCACAACTTCCAACTCCATCATCTCCACATTTTACATAAATCATTTGTTGACCATCAGCTGAAAATGTAGAGGTTCCGTCATTGTCGTAACTATTAATTGGTTCTGGCAATAAAATTGGTTTTCCCCAATTGCTCCCTTCTTTATTTGTGAAATAAATATCCTCTCCCCAATCATTTTCTTCATCTTTATCAAAATCATCAAAGCCTCCTTTTCGTTCACTTGTAAAGTAAAGTCGATCTCCAGTAGGATTAATCTGGGGCATCATGTCAGCAGAAATAGTATTAATGGTCTTTCCTAAATTTTTAGGCTCTTCCATGTTGCTTTTCGACGACCTTATTTTTTCTACATTCAACACATAGCTTAATCTACAATTTGCTCGGTGTATGTAATGTGTTTTAGTTGGGTTTTTAGGATATAGCTTGATAAAATTGCGGTAATCTTCGGCTGCTGCATCCCAATTTTCTAATTCCTCATTTACCTTCCCTTTCTCAAATAAATACCATGCCCAATAACTTCCATCGTCTATATTTTGAAGCTTTTGAAAATAAGTCAATGCTTTTTGAGGGTTTTCTTTTGCCTGATATGAATAGCCTAAATAACAAAGGGCATTTTTATGATTTTCATTTTTTTCTAATGCTTTTTCATATTGTTCGATGGCTTCATCGTACAGTTTCTCTTCATACAGCTCAGAGCCTTTTTCGTAGTAAAATTTTGCCATTTGGGCTTGAGCAAAACTTACTGTAGTGATGACTATTAAAAGGGAAAATAATGTTAGCTTTTTCATAAGGCAGGGAGATATAGTTCATAAAAAAGGGGAGTAAGAAATTACTCTAACCCCCCCTCACTCAAAATGCACTAACCTTAGCGCGTCTTTAATTTTGTTACTTGTTTCTTCTCATAAGCCCAAACAAACTTTCCGTCTGTACTCAATGCTTGCTGTGAATCTTTCTTGGCATTATATTTTACATAGGTACAATCATCTAAATTGAAGGCTGCAAAATCATTCTTGGCTGTTCTCATTAGTAAAATATTATCTTCTAAGCTCTGAAAAGAAGCCTTCTTATACTTACTGGCTTTTACCATTTTTCCTTCAGAGATGGTAAAAAGAGACACTCCTTTTTGTCCAATTACAACTATGTTTTCTTTGTACTTTAATATTTCTACAGCAAGACCAACTCCGCCGTTTTTTACATCTTCTTCGTAATTTACCTTTCCATCAGAGAATCGAATAGAATACAATGCTTTACCACTAGAAACAATTAGGTTCTCTCCATCAACAAATGCATTGGTAATTCCTTTTTTGAATTTTTCTGAATCCCAAACTTGAGAACCATCGCTCGTGTTAAAAGCAATTAACCCATTTGGTTTAATGTTTTTTGTGCCAACAGAATAAGTTGTTGTTGTAACGCCATCTACTGTGGATTTAGTAATACTTTGAACTTCTACAACCCCACCTACTTGTGCAATTAATTTATCATTAATTACAAAGATATTTGGAATTGCTTCGGCAGCTTTAAACTGTTCTGAAGACCATAAAACTTTACCGGTATTAATGTCATATTTATAGATAGCAAATTTTTTGCTTTTTCTTGTTTTTTGAACAATGTAAACATCCCTTCCAACTATTAAAGGATCTGCTATTGCTCCATATATTTTGCCGCCTTTACCCCCTTTTCCAAAAGGAGAATTTACCTGAATGATTCTCTTTTTTACTTCCTCATCAAAAGCTGCAGACCATAAAGTTGCTCCACTTTTTACATCAAATACTTGCAGTCCCTTCATGGTTAAAAAAACCTTTCCTCCCTTAATATTCATATCATAAATACGCTCTTTGGTTACAATCTTTCTTTCAGGCACTCCTGAATATGTTGTAGTCCATTTAATATCTCCATTGTCTAAATCAATTCTTGCAAGTTGGTTTTTAAATCCTCTGAAAAAGGCTCTTAATCCAGGAGGTGCAAAATTTAACATTACCAAATCCCCTTCTATATACTGCCACATAGCGACTGCACCGTTAAAAGCTGTTGACTCCCATTTTTCTTCACCAGTTCTTGCATCAACAAAAGTTAAGCTGTTTTCTAAAGATAAAATAAACCCATCTTTTTCAGGAATGTATTCAATGTTATCTACGGTTAAACCCTGATATACTTCACTATCCCATAAAACTTTTCCAGTTTTTAAATCGACAACAGCTAATTTATCTTTTCCTAATTTTTTATCGAAAAGAAAAATTGCTCCAGATTCCCAAAATGGGGCAAAAGCGTCTACCTTTCTAAATTTCGGAACTATATTTTTGTAAGCTCCATTCCAAACAATGGATCCATCAGAAGTCTTAAATACTGTGATTTTCTTTTCGGTAGCTATAAAACTTACTTTATCAGGACCCTCCAAACCTGTACCAACCCATTGAGTTTTGTGATCATATTTTTGAGTCCATTCTGTTTGCATCTCTTCTTGAGCCATTAATCCTAGGCTCAGCATACAACAACTTAACGCTGTAATAATTTGCTTTTTCATAATAATTATATTTAAAGGTTAGTGCTAGTATTTAAAATTTGAATTCGTACTTGAATTTGTAACTGTGATCCTTTGGCATTTTAAAAGGAAATTTCATTGTTTTTAACACATTCTTAATTTGATTTTGCGTTTTAATATTATCTCCCGATTCTGCTACACTTACTGTGGCAACTTCGCCTTTACCTCTGAGAGTTATATTAAACATATAGGTGCCTTTCCAGTTATACTCTAGTTTTTTATCATGTAAATAACCATCTAGTTTTAAAGAATTCTCAACAGCGATATAAGCAGCTTCAATTACCTCTTCTTGGGTGTTGTAGTATGGTTTCTTTTGTGCTATTAACTGAGTAGTTAATAGCACAACTAGTAGTAGAAATATTGATTTGTATAATTTTTTCATCGTTTTTGTTATTCTTTATCAAATCTCCATTTGATAAGTGAGTTTCCATAGGCTATTAATACATGCTTGTTGTCCGGCAAAAACACGAAGCTTGTATTGCTTCCTGCATAAATTTTCTTCTTCATGTTTTTCCATATTTTCATTTTAGTATCATATCGATCTATTACTGATCCGGATTCTACATCGTAAATATTTAAGGAGGGAAAAGCTTCTACTGTAGCAACTCCAAAGTGCTCCCCATTTGGACTATATGCAAACTCTGGTTGTGTTGAGGTTCTGCTTAGGTAGCCTTCTCTTGTGGGTTGGTAGTCTTCTTTAGGTAAAGCAACATTTATATAGGAATTAGATGCTACATTAAAACTCAAAAGGCGATCTCCATTATCTGTATAAAAAAGCAAATTAATATTGTCATAAAAATCAGGTATTAAGCTTTTTAACTGATAGCTTTCCGTATCATATATCGTAATAAGATGCTTTGATTTAGCTGCTGATTTTATGGCTTTCTTGCTTACATTTTTACTAGCCAGCATTTTAATATCGCTCTTAGTAGGCTTCTTTACCACCGCTAAATCTTTCCCGTCGGGGCTAATTGCCAAAGCATTACATGCTCCTTCTGGCTTAAATTCTTTGTGCTTTTTGCCTGTTTTTATATCTCTAAAATAAACGGTCCCATTTTCTAAGGTGATGACTTGTTTCTCATCAAAAGAAATTTTTGCATCGCTAATCTTATTGAAAGAGTGAATTACTTTATTGCTGTTTAAATCAACAATGACATAATCTGCTTGCTTTGCCTTTTTAAAAGATGTTTCGATCTTTTTTTCTTGCAGCAATAAATAATTTCCCTTTTTTGAATAGAATACATTGTATCCTAGGCACTTAGAGTTAACATTTATTTCTTGAATAATAGTCTTGGTTTTATAGTCGTATAGCAGTAAGGGCTGGTTTTTTCCACAGACCATAGCTAAGGTATTTCCATCAGGTGAAAGGTCTATTCCAGTAATGTTAATTGCTTTCTCTACAACTGGCCACTTTTCAAAATTTTCATTGATATTCTGTGCGACAGAAAAGGTATGATAAAAGCAAAAAAGGACAAAAACTAAATGTTTCATTTTTTTTAATTGTTGATTCAAAGCTATCCTGATCTTAAAGGGTTATAAATAGAGGAATAAGCGTAAATTGACTAGGGTAAACAACTGAGTGCTTCTACTTAGTCGACTAACTTAGAACGAAGCGCATACTTTATCATGCCAGCCAAGTTGCTAACTCCGAGCTTGTTCCGAATATTAGTTCGATGAGTATCTACAGTGCGGTGAGAAATCTCAAGCAGTTTTCCAATTTGCGTATTGGAATAGCCATTCGCTATCAATTTCAAGATTTCGGTTTCCCTAATGGTAAGTGGTTTTGTTGGTATTACATCTATCATCGCTAATAATTTTTAGCTAAATAACAGAGTTAAGACTGCGATAGAAATAGAGGAATATGCGTAATTGGTCTAGGGTAATTCCCCTAGATAACTTAATTGACTAGACCGTTTTTTATAGAGAATTTAATTAAGCCAGCAATGTTATGAACTTCTAACTTTTTCATTAGATTAGTTCTATGCGTGTCAACGGTTCTGTGAGAAATAAAGAGTTCGTCTCCAATTTCTTTATTAGACAGTCCCTCTGCAATCAACTTTAATACATCCAATTCTCTTTCTGTTAGTTTGGAAAGCTGAACTGTATCTACATCTATTTCAAAGTTTGTCTTTGATGGTTCATTTGGGTTTAATAGTCGTTGTGTTACTTCTGCACTAAAATAACTTTTGCCTTTACTCACATTACAAAGCGCATTGTGAAACTCATGACGATCAGAATTTTTTAACAGGTAGCCATCTGCTCCAATATCCATCACCTTTTTTATTAAAGATGCCTCGTTGTGCATCGTCAAAATAATCACCTTAGAATTTTCTAAGCTAGACTTAATTCTTCTGGTTGCTTCTAAACCATTCATAATAGGCATATCAATGTCCATTAAAATAATATCCGGCTTCATTGTTTCTGCCAAACGAAGTCCTTCTTTACCATTCCTGCCTGACGCTATGATTTCAAAGTTGTCCAACTCCTTCACAATAGAAATTAATCCATCTAGCACAAGTTGATGATCATCGACTACAAGAATTGTATATGCCATTTACTACAGTATAATTCGTAGAAGCTTCTACGTAATTGGTTATAAAGCTAAAACTATATATTATTTAATGATTATTCAAATTTCTTGAGAAAGCAATTTCTTCTCGCTTAGTTCCATTCTGAATTTTTATCTTCGCCGCATAATTTATCAATGAAGCATTTGAAAGTACTATTTATAACGACTCAACTTCCTTTCCCTCCTAAAAGTGGCGGCACTGTAAAGTCGTGGAATTATGTCAAATTCCTTTCGGAACAGTATAAGCTATCTGTTGCTACCCTTTTAAAAGATGAAGATCTTAATTATGAAAAAGACTTTCTAAAAGCCCTATCAATCGATCAATATCTCTCTGAACAAGTATCAATCAAAAGAAGTCCTATCAATCTCTTAAAGAGCTATATATCTGCGCCCTCCTTAAATGTCTTTAGAAATGCGTCTACTCGTTTTCAGAATAAAATACAAGCTGTTAGCAAAGAGTGCAATGTTCTGATTATCGACCATTATGAAGTTTTTCAATATGTTCCAAAAGAGTTTAATGGAAAAGTAATCATGCACACTCATAATGCTGAATTTATGCTTTGGCAAAGAATGAGTGAACTCAGTAATAACCCTATTCAAAGGCTTGTGTTAAAACTTGAAGCAAATCGAGTAAAAAGATACGAAAAAACAATATTTGAAAACTCTGACCTCGTTTACTCTACTCCTTCGGATATAGAATTGTATCATAAACATGGGTTTAATACTTCTAAGCACCAATCTACTTTCCATTTAGGGAATGATACCCTCTTAGAGTTACCCGACCTTGAATTTAATGAAACCGAAAAGGCGATTACTTTTATTGGAACCTTAAGTTGGGAACCGAATATTGATGGAATTGTGTGGTTCTTAGAACACATTTGGCCTTCTATTTTAACTCGGCATTCTGACTGTAAACTCTACATTTTAGGAAGTTCTCCTGATGACCGAATCAAAAAAGCAGCAAAGCATTATTCGCAAGTAATCTTTACGGGTTTTGTAGACAAACTAGAAGATTATTTGAAAAAAACAAGAGTTTATATTGCTCCTCTTCGTTTCGGTAGTGGAATGAAAGTGAAGGTATTAGAAGGTTTATATAGAGGAACGCCTAGCGTTACTACTTCTGTTGGTGCAGAGGGTTTAGCAATTAGAAATGAACAAGAGGTAATGATTGCCGATGGGCCTGAGAAGTTCGCAAAGCATTGTTTGACTTTATTAGAAGATGAAACTCTTTGGGCGAAACTCAGAGATAATAGCAGAAAATTAGCTGCCAAAAAGTATCGTTGGAGTGACTTGTTTCAACAAATGGATCTTTCCTTCAAGAAACTAATGACCTGAGTTAATGTCTTAAATAGGAATTCTAATTGTAGCTAAGGTTCCGCTATTAGGACTAGCTTCTAAATTTATTTCTCCCTTTAAGGTATTCACTCTACTTCTCATGTTCAATAGCCCTTGTCCGTTAACATTTTTTGCTTTTATTCCTTTTCCATCATCTTCAACCACCATAATGACTTTCTTTTGATTTTTAAAAAGTTGAACGTGTACTTTTTTTGCCTCAGAATGTTTTATGATATTATTAATCAACTCTTGACAAACTCTATACAAACTTACTTCAATATTCTCCGCTAAGCGCTCAGTAATCCCAAAGTGTTCAAAATCATACTCTATTCCTGTCATTCCTAAACCCTTTTGAAGCATATCTCCAACGGCTTCAATTAAGCCTAATTCTATTAAGGATTTTGGCATCATCTGATGAGAAATAGAACGCACTTCATCTGCAGATTCAGATAAAATTCCACTTAATTTTTCAAGCTCCTTACTGCGTTTAGGATTTTCTGACAATAAGCCTTTTGAAACTTTCTGAAATGCCATTTTCAAGCCACTTAACTGTTGGCCAACTCCATCATGTAGGTCTTTAGATATTCGTTTTCGTTCTTCTTCCTGAGCAATAAAAACAGCTTGTGTTCCTTTGTCTCTTTCTTCTATAATTGCAGCATCCTTTTCGGCCTGTGCTTTTCGTTTGTTTCTCTGCATAATGGATGTTGAGCCCAAAACTGCTACAATCACTAAGCCAATGAGTAATACAATCCATTTTGTTCGATTCGACGCACTTAATTCTGCTTCTGCTTTGCCTTGGGCCACAACAGCATTTATAGCCGTTAAACTATCGGTTCTAGCTTTTTCAAGCACCAACATTTTTTCTTTCTCAACCGTTTCATACTTCGTTCTTAACTCAGCAAAAGTTTTTGAGTTTTCTATGTTTAACAAGCTATCTTTTAACTTAATATAGTCTTTAGCAGAGGCGTAAGCTTTCCTATATTGATTGGTCTCAGAATACAGTTCAGCAAGGCCTCCATAAGCATCTTCTAATACTCTTAAATAACCTCCTTTTTCACAAATTGTAATGGCCTTATTAAAATACTCCTTTGCTTCTACATATCTCTTTTGCTCTCTATAAAGACTCCCAATGTTCGAATACTCTTTTGCAATATCTCTTTGATTTTTAAATTTTTCATGAAATGCTAGTGATTTTCTATAGTTCTTTTCTGCCTTTACATATTCTTTTCTGATGGTATAAATCTGAGCGATATTGTGAAGTGTTATACTTAGGTCATTCTGATCGTTTAATTCTTCTGCTATGTCATATCCTCTTTGATAATATTCTAATGCTTCTTCATATTCTTTTAGATGCTGATGAATTGCCCCGATATTGATGTATCCTTTTTTCAATACTTTTAAGTCTCCGACCTCTTTTGTCAATACAGTCGATTTTTTAAAATACTTCAATGTATTCTCCATGTCTCCCATGTAGTAATGCACTACCCCAACATTTAAATAGCCTTCTGCCATTCCTTTTTTATCTCCAACTATTATCTCGTAATCTATTGCTCTAAGTATTATCTCTAAAGCTTTTATATATTCTCCTTTGTTGATATAAATAATGCCCTTATTGCTTAATACAATTGCCATTCCTTTGTTATCCTCAATTTCTGAGGCAAGCTTTTCAACTTCATCGTAGAACAACATAGCGGAGTCTAAGCTTCCTTTTCTTTGCGCACAATTTCCAAGAATATTCAAAGCCATCATTGAGCCTTTTGAGAAACTGCTAGTTTCAGCCAACTTTTGCGCTTCAACAGCATAAGATTCTGCTAAATCTGCATCAAAATCTATTGTCTCTTTGCCTAATTCGATCAGGACATTAACTTTAGAAGTATCGTTTAACTCCTTTAATAATTCGACTTTCAAAGAATCGATTTTTTCTTGTGCAAATACATTAAGTATTAGAACAAAAAAAAGGCTGATAAAAAAGAATTTTTTCATCAGCCTAAAGTATTAAGAATTGTAGTATTCAAAGAATACGGGATTGATCGTAGATTTATTTAGCCTACATTGGGATATTTCCGTGCTTTTTCTTGGGTAAACTATCTACTTTATTCTCTAACATTTTAAAAGCCTTAATCAACTTTTCTCTAGTTTGGTCTGGTCGAATTACCTCATCTATATAACCTCTTGCCGCTGCGTTATATGGATTGGCAAACATTTCAGCATATTCAGCTTCTTTTTCTTTCCACTTTGCTTCTGAGTCATCTGCTTCTTTAATTTCTCTTTTGAAAATTATCTCAGCTGCTCCTTTTGCTCCCATTACCGCAATTTCTGAACTTGGCCAAGCAAAATTCATATCAGCTCCAATGTGTTTTGAGTTCATCACATCATATGCTCCTCCATAAGCTTTTCTTGTAATCACAGTTATTCTTGGCACTGTTGCTTCACTAAAAGCATATAATAACTTTGCTCCATTCGTAATAATTGCATTCCATTCTTGATCTGTTCCTGGTAAAAAGCCTGGTACGTCTTCAAATACTAAAAGAGGAATGTTAAAGGCATCGCAAAAACGAACAAATCGTGCTCCTTTTTTAGATGAGTTATTATCTAAAACTCCTGCTAAAAAAGCTGGTTGGTTCGCTACAATGCCAATAGATCGTCCTGCCAACCTTGCAAACCCGACAACTATGTTTTCCGCATAATTTTTGTGCACTTCATGAAACGAATCTGAATCTACGGTTCCACCAATTACTTCTCTTATATCATAAGGTTGATTAGGGTTTTGAGGAATAATAGAATTTAGCTTCTCTCTTATTTCATTCCCCAATTTATAGTCTAACGCAGGAGCATCTTCTTCACAGTTTTGAGGAAGATATGAAAGCAATTTTTTTAATCCATTGATGCACTCTATTTCATTCGAATAAGTAAAGTGTGTTACTCCTGATTTAGTAGAATGTGTTGAGGCTCCACCTAACTCTTCTGAAGTCACTTCTTCATGAGTTACTGTTTTCACTACATTCGGCCCAGTAACAAACATGTAAGAAGTGTTTTCTACCATGCTAATAAAGTCAGTTAATGCAGGAGAATAAACGGCTCCTCCAGCACATGGGCCCATAATGGCAGAAAGCTGTGGGATAACCCCACTTGCTTGTGTGTTTCTATAAAATATATCGGCATAACCACCTAAAGAAACTACTCCTTCTTGAATTCTTGCTCCTCCTGAATCATTTAGGCCAATTAATGGGGCTCCATTCTTTAGTGCCATATCCATTATTTTTACAATCTTACTAGCATGAGCCTCCGCTAGAGACCCCCCCATAACAGTAAAGTCTTGTGCAAAAACATAAGTTAAACGACCGTTTATGTTTCCATAACCCGTTACAACTCCGTCTCCAAGGGGTTTGTTTTTATCTAATCCAAAATTGCTGCTTCTGTGAGTCACTAACATTCCTATTTCCTCAAAAGAATTTTCATCCATCAGGAAATGCACTCTTTCTCTTGCAGTTAGTTTATTTTTAGCATGTTGTGCTTCAATTCGTTTTTCTCCTCCGCCTAGTTTGGCTTCTTCAATCTTGGCTTCTAGTGCTTTTATCTTCTCTTGCATAGCATTTTCTTAATGGAAGGTAAAAATAAAGATTAGCTACCAAATCTAACTGCAAATTTCTTTAGCTCCTTAAATTCCTTTCTCTGGTTGCTTTAAACTTAAAAGAGCCCAAAGTTGTATCAACTTTGGGCTCTTTCGTTTTATGTCCTCCTTGGGTTTTTACCTGATGGTTCTCTAATACAACAGCATACCAAAAACCAATAAATGCGTTACCTGATGTCACATCAAATCGTTTAGAGATCATTTCTGAACCGTGATTAATACTGGAAGTTCTAATTCTTAGTGCTTGTGCAATACCTGATGGCGTCATATTAATAGGGCCTATTGGGTCTGAACCTGATACAATGGTATGCCTTCCAAGTAAAAACCCTGAGCTAAAGTTATTAAAATCAGTAAAATCATCATTTCCCCCAGAGGTAAAAAGAGAATCATATTTCCCATACCAGTCGACTGTTGAAAGAGGCCCTTCAAAATCTCCGTTCCAACATGCGGTCGTAGTGCTTCTATCAAGAACGCTTTTATTGTTTATTCCACCCTTTGCCCTAGATAAAACGGTTGTCTGCTTTCTAACAGAATCATTAAGAGAAGCTTAATGGTTTTAAAATGAATCGTATTCCGCTTTTACCTTCCTTTTAAATTGGGTGGGTAATTAGTTTGTGCAACTAAAGCATATTGGAACAGAAGTGCAAAAAATAAGACACTAATTCGAATACTTTTTCCTTTTAATAATTGTTGTCGTATAAATTAAGATTAAACTCTTTTATTTCAGCATCTTGAATATTATCAAAACTATCTGACAAGTTTTCAAAGCTTGTCAGGTTATGTTTATTCTTTGACCAACTATGTATTTTTTAGAACAAGTGCCATACTATGTGTTTCGCTCTCACGTAAGGTTTCATATTCTTTAGGCCTCAAGCTACTTATGCGTCTTTTTTGTAACTAGAGTAGTCTTAATTTACATAATTTTAGCTCCCTTAAATTTTTTATTCTACTACTATTCACTATCAAATTACCGTCCTATTATGCGCTACTTCTTATTTCTTTTTTTCTGTTCCCTTGTTTTTTCTTTCTCATCATTTTCACAAAGCAGTTTTGAAACTTTAAACGTTGATAGTTTAGAGAAAATTATTGGATCGCTTTCAGATACTAATCAAGTAAAAACTTTATTAAAAGTTGCAGATGAAACAAAGATTTCAGAACCCAAGAAATCCTTAATTTTAGCTAAAAAAGCTCTATCTATTTCAAAAAAAAGCATTTACAAATGGGGTGAATCAAATTCACTTTTTCAAGTAGGATCCTACCATCAAGTTCTTGGAGATTATCAAGAGTCTTTCAAAACTGCCAAACAAGCAGCTCTGATCGCCAAGGAGTATAAAATGTTTTTTACACTAGGAAAGGCGGAACTTTTAATAGCCCGAAACCTTTATCAATTAGGAAAGAATGAAGAAGCGCTGCAAGCTGTTAATCAATCTCTTTCCCTTTCTAAAAGTCACAATTACAGATTAATCCTTGCTAAAAGTTATAAATTAAAGAGTCTCATCTTTCAGGCTTTGGGTGTAAAAGACTCTATGAATATTGCTACGCAAGAGGCTATTACTATTTATCGCTACTTAGAAAAAAGGGATACAACATCAGAGGCAATGAGCTCTATCGCCGCTTTATATCAGCGTATTTGGAGTAACGATTCAGCCTTAGTTTTTTATAAAAAAGTAAGGAGTTTTGCAAAGGAAAAAAACAAGCCAGTCCTTTTGGTACAAAATAGCTTAAACATCTCTACTGTTTTGAGAACAAAAGGTTTAATACAAGAGGCGGTTGCCATCTTGGAAGGGTCAATAGAAGTTATATCTCAAATTGATAACAACTCCTTAAAACAACAATCCTATTTCATACTTGGCTTACTAAATAGAGAGTTAGGAAACTTTGACTCTTCATTAGATAATTTTAAAAAAGCGTTAAAGCTTGCGGAAAAAAGCGGCAACAAAAGGCTTCAAAGTATTTTTTTATCATGTATTGGCGGTCTCTATTTTAATTTAGAGCAGTTAGGCTATGCTTTAAATTCTCTTAATCAAGCTGAAATCGTCAATAAAGAAATTGATTTCAAGACTAGTATTTCCACATGTACTAGAATTCTATCTGGTATTCATAGAAAAATGGGCAATTATGAAATAGCTTGGGAATACATTAGAAAAAGCCAAGAGGTGAACAGCATAATTAAAGATTCAATCAGGCATTTTTACACTAGCATCGAGCTTGGAAACTTATTTTTTGATCAAAATAATTTTAAAAAGGCAAAGGCCACTTTTTTAGAGGCAATTTCTTTAAGTAAAGCTAACAAAGCTAAAGATCGACTCCAAGTTCTAGTAAATCTAGCAAAAACTTCTCTTGCTCTAAAGGAAGGTAAAGAAGCTCTCTCTTGGATAGAAGAGGCGATTGTTATCAATAATAAACTAGATGGATTTGTAGAAAATCGTGTAGATTTTTATACTACCTATGGGCAAGTATTGTTAAGTCAGAAAAATTATTTAGCAAGTATTTTTCAATTTCAAACAGGTCTGAATGAAAACATAAATAGTAATATTCCTACTATAAATAGAGATTGTTTTGCCGGTTTAGCTGTTGCATATTCGAAAACTAAAAACTACAAAAAAGCTTTTTACTTCCAACAAATGCAGATGGAGATTAGCGATAGTTTATCAAATGTTGGGAGGTTAAGGCAAGTCTTACAGCTTCAAACTCAATATGAAACAAAACAAAAAAGCCAACAAATTCTCGCTATGGGGAAAGAGCAAGATTTTCAGGTGTTAACGGTTCTGAATCAGAAAACGAAACTTGTCCAGCAAAGACAATTCATTTTGCTCCTTCTCTTGGGCATTTTTTTAATTGTAAGCATTAGTCTCCTCTTATTTAATCGCTATAAGTTAAGACAAAAAAATGAAACCTTATTGCTGCAAGCCAAACAATTATCCTTAGAAAGACAGCAAGAAAAAACGAACAGTCGATTAGAAATGGCTGAATTTCGTTCCGACTTTTTTACCAATGTCTCTCATGAATTTAGAACGCCTTTAAGCCTTATTTTAGGACCTTTAGAAGACCTTATAGCTTTAGAGCAATTAGAGCATAGAATACCTATAGAAAGGATACACAACAACGCATCACAATTACTTTCTTTGGTGAATGAAACATTAGATTTATCTCAATTAGAAAACGGTCACCTCCCATTTTCTCCTACACTTTTGCCTATTGGAAAAAGTGTAGTAAAAGTTGCACAGGCATTCGCTCCTTTGTCAGAAACTCAAGGAGTTCAATTGATAATTGAGGATAAATCCAATAATTGCGAGTTAGGATTTGATGAAAATATGCTTCAAAAGGTCGTTAGCAATTTATTGAGTAATGCCTTTAAAATTACTTCCACTAGAGGGTTAATTCACCTTACTATCCACTCTCCTAATAAAAGTCTTATTTCTATTTCAGTTCAAGACAGCGGAATTGGAATTGATTCAGAACACTTACCCTTCCTGTTCGATCGATTTTATCAGGCGGATAGCAAGGCAAAAGGCTCTGGAATTGGATTAGCGATTTGCAAGGAATTAGTGGAGCTTCATAAGGGAAGTATTTCTGTTGAAAGCGATAAAGGAAAAGGTAGCGTTTTCACAATTAAGTTGCCTTTAAAACAAGAAATTACTCTTGTTGAAAATCCTTATCCGCAGGTAAATGAAAATGGGTTTACTAGTTCGAAAATCAATTTAAAAAACTCGTTATCTTCAAAAACGGTGTTAATTATAGAGGATCATAGTCAAGTAAGACAGTACCTTAAAGAGATTCTTCAAAACAGCTATCAAATATTACTTGCAACAGATGGAAACGAAGGCATAAGTTTAGCAGAGCAACATAGCCCTGACCTTATTCTTAGCGATATTATGATGCCACATAAAAGTGGTTTAGAACTAACCAAACATTTAAAACAGCACTTAGCCACTAGTCATATTCCCATTGTCTTACTTACTGCTAAAGCTTCACTAGACAGTAAGATCGCTGGCTTAGAAGTTGGTGCTGATGACTATTTAGTTAAACCATTCAATTCACAAGAGTTGTTGCAACGGTGTCATAATTTGATGGCCCAACGGGAGCAACTTCGAGAATTATTTGACTCTAGTTATTCTGTTTCTCCAAAAAAACTTTCAAAGAATTCTCTCGATCAAAGTTCCTTGGAAAATGCCATTCGCATTATTGAAAATCAAGATGACTATCCAGACTTAACTGTGGAAAAACTATGTCAAGAGTTAGCGTCTAATCGTTCAGGAGTGCATTTAAAACTAAAGGCTCTAACTGGGAAAAACACCACTTCGTTTATAAAATCTATTCGTTTACGAAAAGCTGCTCAGCTTATTAAAAACTCCAACAAGAACATGAACGAAATTTTAAGTTTAGTTGGATTTGGTAGTCGGCAAACTTTTAATAAAGCCTTTTTAGAAGAGTTTAAAGTAACACCTACCGAATTTAGAGACGAAGGAAGTCCTGTTGTTTTAGATTAAATTGACCTAATAATTGATAGCTCTGTGTTCAAACGTATTTGTTTGCTATATACTTAGCTTTCTAATTGTTATTCCATTTCTTCCATTAATTCATCCGTCATTTCCATATTATGGAATATAGCATTTACATCATCGTCTTCCTCAAACTTTTCTAAGATTAGCAAAATCTTTTTGCCCTCTTCTATGCCAACAGTTTGTGTTGTTTTAGGAATGCGCTGTAACTCTTGGCTTTCAGGTTCAATTTTTAATTCTTCTAACTTCTTTTGCATATTGCCAAAATCTTCAAACGAAGTAAAAATAGTTAGCATCTCTTCATCTTTCTCAAAATCTTCAACGCCGCCATCAATCAGTTCCATTTCCAAGTCATCCATTTCCCATTCTTCTAAAGCCGATAAAGGAATAGTAAACACCCCTTTTCGATCGAAAATAAATTCTAGAGATCCGTTTGTACCTAAACTCCCCTCATATTTTGAAAAAATTGCCCTTACATTAGCTACAGTTCTTTTCAAGTTATCAGTAGATGCTTCAACAAACAATGCTATCCCAGCAACTCCATAACCTTCGTAGGTTGTTTCTAGATAGCTCTCTCCTCCTTTATCTTCTGCTTTCTTAATTGCCCTGGTAATGTTGTCCTTTGGCATGTTAGCTCCTTTCGCATTCGCTATTGCCAATCGAAGTCTTGGATTTGAATCTGGATCTGAACTTCCTCCATCTTTTATAGAAATGTTGATGTCCTTTATTATTCGAGTAAAGATCTTTCCTCTTTTGGCATCTAGCGCTCCTTTCTTACGTTTAATGGTTGACCATTTACTATGTCCTGACATATCCGATTCAGTTATTTCTCCCAAAGATAATAATCGAGAATTTGTCTTTGCAATTTTTTGATACAAAAAAAAGCCGATGATTTCTCATCGGCTTAGCCCCTTAGGTGTTGTTTAACTAAACGATTCTCTAAAACGAAACTAAAGAAAGTCCTACTGTAAAAGGATATACTTCGGGGCCTTTGTCTTTCTCAAAAAGAGGTGTTAAACTATATGATGCATACAATGTAAAGTCTCCATAACCAAGGCGTGCAACCGCTGCAAATTGGAAGGGATTAATGTTAAAGTCATTCTTATCTTTTTTCTTAAAACGCTCTCCATCTTGCTTGTACTTTTGCTTTGTTTTAGAACCTATTCTCCAGTTCACCATAGCTCCTACTGCTAAATGAAATGAATGTTCTGCATCTTTTCCTAAATTCGTTTCCAACATAAACGGTACTTGTAAAGAGGTTGTTTTAAATTTGTTTTTACTGAGGTTTTTTGTTGGATCTTCTACTCCGAAAGTAGAATCGCTTTGATTTACAACCAATACATCGTTTTTTAATGAGTATCCATTGTATTTAATTCCCAAACCTGTCATTAAACCAAACTTCTCTTTCGTAATTGGCATGTACTTTTCCCAAATATTTATCGCAATTTCTAGTGATTTTGTTCCATAATCAACATCCAAAAATTCCGCGTCCTTTTGTAAATCGATGCTATTAGATGGGCTTACAAAACCGTTAATACCCATGTCAATACCTGCAAAATGATTATATCGTTGACTTTTCTTCTTTTCTACCTTAATCGTATCTGCAGAGTCTTCGCCTCTAATGATAATTACTTTCGTATTACCAAATGATATTTTAATGTTGTTATCAGATTTAGTAGAATCTGAATTAACTTCTTGAGCATTTAGTCCTAAACCTAAACTGAATAGGAAAACGAATACGCTTAGTTTTTTTATTGAATTTTTCATCTTTTCTCTTTTTATAATAGAACTCTTTTTATGCATTCTCATCGATTTCAATCTTGTTCTATTGGTTTATTTAATGTGTGACGACTAACTGTTTCAAAAGTTACAGTTTGTTTTATTTATTTCTCGAAATACTGAATTTTCCTATATTTAAAGCAAAATTCTGGGTAGTTCCACTTCTATCTTTTTTTCGTTTAAATGTGATTTTTTCCTTTGAAGCCTCAGCTATTTCATCCAAAATAGTTTCTGAAAAAGTCTTCCCCTTTAATACATCATCTTTGATTTTACTCTTCGCAAATTCATGAATAGGAATAAATTTTTCTTCTGCTGGGTTTGAAATGTTATTGGATGCTAATATTACTTCTTCTGGGATCGAAGAATTGTCTGAAGCAAGCTCTTTTTCTGGAGTAGAGATTGTTTCAATTTGCGCCATCTCATTATCCTCTACCAAAGGAAGTATAGGGTTTTCTTCTTTATCAATATTCTCTTCTGAAAATGGCTTTGTTTCAGGTTCAACCTTATTAGCAAAAGTTCTATCCAAAATTTTTGTTGATGAAATTTTTTCTTTTTTAATTGGGATGCTTACTTCTTTCTCTTGAGCTATAAAGCGGTACTGAATAGATTCCTCATAATTAATTGGGGCTTTTTGCCAAGCAAATCCTCTAGGAGAGTATTTCTCAGAAACAAAGCTGAAGTTAAAAAGGAATATGACCAACGCAGCTGCAGCCACAGAACTAACATAAGGCCACCAAACGACCCCTTTCTTTTCTTTTTGTAACAGGGCTGATTTTTCTGTAAAAACAACAACTTCATCTTGTGTCAGTCTCGTTTTATGATAAATCGCTAATTCCTCTATTTTTTCAGGAGATTGCCTTATTAAGCTTGCTAGTTGAGCTTTCTCTTCTACGCTAATTGTTCCTTCAACTTCTGAAATCATTAAATAGTCTGCTAACAGTAAGCCTGTTGCTTCTTCTCTTTTTAACTCTGACTGTAAATTGGAAATATCTATAGCTGGCTCTTCTTCTAATACAATAGACTCAAAATTTTCTAGTTCAACTTTAAGGCTCGGTTGTTTTTCCAAAAACGAATCCAATTCCAAGAGTTGACTTTCTGTTAAGTTCCCTTCCGCATAATCTAAAAAATATGCTTCGTAATTTTCTAAGTTTATCTTCTCTATCATATTACTGCCTCCACACTTACTAAATACTCTTTCAGCACCTTACGGGCTCTAAAAATATACACTTTCACCTGTGACAGGCTCAATCCTGTAATTTCTCCTATCTCGTTATAATCGTAGCCTTCATAATCTCTTAACATTACTACAGAACGTTGTATTTCTGAAAGTTTAGTCAGTGCCATCTGTAACACTTCACTTAAGCCTGTATATTGTTGGCTGTGGGAATAGCTTTGTTCAGCTACCTCGTCCCACTTTCCTTGTTTTTTGTCTCTTCTAATCAAATCTATCATTGTTCTATAGGCAGTAGTAAACAAATAAGATTTTGCCTTTTCAGCTTCTACCTCATCCGTCTTTTGCCACATTTTTACAAACGCATCTTGCACAATATCCTTTGCTTTCTCTTCATCCTTAATGTTTTTCAATATAAATCGAAAAACATTGTCTGAGTAAAGCTCAACAGTAGTATTGTACTCTTTTACAGTCATGATTTCTTGTCTCGTTTCAGGGGTGTGACGGATAGCTTTCCTGATTTGTTACAGTTAAAAGTAAAAAAGTTTTATGGAGTGCAGTAAGTTCAACTGATAAATGGTAAAACAAGCCTTTATTTTGGGCTTTTATTGCTTTTTTAGCTATTAATTCTTATCAACTTTTTGTACCTGATAACTACGAAGAGTTATCGTTAAAACCCTTCTATAATCAGTAAATTTGCACTTAAATTTAGGAACATGAGAAACGAGAAACCCAAAAGTAATAGAGGACCTAAGAAGTCTTTTGACAGCAAAAGAAGCGAAAGTCCAAGGGGAAGAAATTCTCGAGTCAACAAAGAAGATGGTTCTAATAATGAAAGAAGTTACTCAGGAAGCGCCGATAAAAAAGAAGGAGAGAAAAAACCATATCTCGGAAAAAAGCCTTCCTTCAAAAGAAAGCCAAAACCTCTAGCGAATGCTGCTGTTGATGATAAAATTAGATTAAATCGATTTTTAGCAAATGCTGGAATATGCTCCAGAAGAGAAGCAGATAAATTAATAGAATCAGGAGTTGTTAGTATTAACAACAAAGTAGTTACGGAATTAGGGACAAAAGTTGACCCAACAGATACTGTTCATTATGGAGGCATGCTGATTCAAAGTCAAAGGAAGCAATATGTTTTATTGAACAAGCCCAAAAACTATATTACAACAATGGATGACCCTGAAGAGAGGCAAACCGTTATGGAATTGGTTCATAAGGCTTGTAAAGAGAGAATATACCCTGTAGGGAGATTAGATCGTGCTACATCCGGATTATTGTTATTTACCAATGACGGTCATATGACAAAACGATTAACGCACCCTAGTGGTAAGGTGAAGAAAATTTATCATGTTAGCCTGGACAAAAACGTTACTCAAAAATCCTTGATGGAATTAGTTGAAGGGATTCAACTAGAGGATGGCCCTGCTTCTGTTGATAAAGCTTTTTATATTCCTGACACTCCTAAGTCTACTATTTCTATTGAGTTGCATTCAGGAAGGAATAGAATTATTAGAAGAATGATGGAGCATTTAAACTATAAAGTGACCAAACTTGATAGAATACAGTTTGCTGGCTTAACCAAAAAAGACATCCCAAGAGGAAGGTTCCGTCATCTCAGTGAAAAAGAGATTGGGCTTTTGCATAGAATTTGCGGATTGATTCCACAAGAAAGCGAATAAAGTCCCGTTTGAATTTTATGAAATTTCTAAAAAGAACGTTTCTATTCTTCATCCTATTACTGCTTTTAGTGCTAAGTGGAGTTTTAATAGCCGGGCTTTATTATGGAGATGAAATAAAACTTTTAATAGTAAAGAACCTCAACGAGAGCTTAAAAACTGAGATAAAGGTTTCTCAGATAGATTTCAGTGTTTTAGAAAGTTTCCCGAAAGCCTCAATAGTTTTCTCCGATGTTGTAATTTTTGCAGTAGATGCAAAAAATGATACTCTTCTATCCGCAAAGAAACTTAGTGTAAAGTTTAATTTAATTGATCTTTATAAGGAAAAATACAAGCTAATTGGTTTAGAGATTGATGGGGGAAAATGCGAAATGGTTGTTGATGACAGTGGTCGTGCAAACTATATTTTCTGGGAGCAATCAGATAGCAACACAAACCTAATTGCGGTAGAACTAGAAAAGGTAGTGTTGTCTAATATGCAATATACCTATATCAACTATTCTAAAACGATTGGAGTCTCTTTTCTAATTGACCATGCTGATTTAACTGGAAACTTTAAAGAGCAAATTTTTGACTTAAACTTAAAAACTAAGCTTAAAAACGCGGACATTCAAATCAAAGAAACTAGGTTGTTTGAAAACAGGACTTTGTATTTAGCTATTCAGGGCAGTGTAGATCAAGCGAATGAGAGGCTAAATTTTGCATCCTCTAATTTGGGAGTAGATGGTATGAATATTTCCATTAATGGAGATTTAAGCTATGGCTCCTCTAACAAACTAAATCTAAATTTAGAAAGCAAAAATGCCGACCTAGAAAAGGCAATTGCTTTACTTCCTCAAAGCGTAAGATTAAAACTAGAGCGATTTAACATTGATGGAGAGGCGGAATTAAAAGGAATTATTAATGGTGACCTCTCTAAAGGCAAGGCTCCATTTTATGATTTTAACTTCTCCATTAGGAATGGAAAATTTATCGATAAAAAGAGTGATCTAAGCTTTAAAAAATCTGTTTTAAAAGGAAGTATTTCTAACGGAACGGAGAGAAAGCCAAGCAGTACTTCTTTAATATTGGATCACTTTTCTAGTACTTTAAAGCAAGGGGAAATAGATGGTTCGCTAAGCATTTCCAATTTTAAAAGACCAAAATATCAGTACTCTGGGAATTTATCTTTTGAACTTCAAGAAGTATTTCTGCTTCTTGAAGAAAAAGCGCTTATGAATCCAATTGGAGGAGTTTATGCTAAAATAGAGGTAGAAGGACAACTAGCTGAGATGGGGAAATATTCTCTTCAAGATTGGAAAAATTCCAAAATAAAAGGTCAGGTAACTCTTAAAAATATCGGGTTTGACATCAAAGGAAAACCACAAAAGGTGAGAGAGGTAAATTCGAACTTAAATTTTAATAACCACAGTTTAATTGTTTCTAATTTAAGAGGTGTTATTGATAAAAGTGATTTCGAACTAGAGGGAAAGTTTAATAATTTAATTGGGTTCTTATTAGAAAAAAATGAGCCTCTTTTTATTGATGCAAACCTATCTTCTCCTCATGTGAATTTGAGTGACTTACTAAAATCAAATGAAGAAGCAAACACAACTAACACGGGTTATGAATTAGACATTTCTCCTAGGGTTACTGTCTACCTTGGCCTAAAAGTAGACGCACTTCAATTTAACAAGCTTAAGTTAAAAGACCTGAAAGGGGATTTGATTGTAAAAAATGAACGGATTGATGCACGAAATATTTCTTTCAGTTCTCAAGAAGGGAAAGTTTTGGGAGACCTCTTTATCAAAGAAAAAGGAAAGGAGTTAAGCATAAGCAGCAGAGCTGAATTTACCGAGGTCGATATTCATAAAGTATTCACCAGTTTTAACAATTTTGGACAGAGTAGTCTCAAAGCAGAACACATTAAAGGAAATGCAAACATTGATCTCAATTTCAATTCAACATGGTCAAAACAACTACAGGTAAAACCGGAATCGATACAAGCCGATGTTTCTTTTATAATTAGTGATGGTGAATTAAATAACTACAAACCTATGGAGGCTCTTTCCAGATTTGTTAAGTTAGAAGAATTAAAATCCATACAATTTAGCCAGCTTCAAAATCGAATTTTGATTAAAAATGAATTAATTACGATTCCTCGGTTTGAGATTTTATCCTCTGCCATGAATTTAAGTATTGCTGGAACTCATTCTTTTACAAATGATGTGGATTATCATATAACCCTTTTGTTGAGCGAATTACTCCGAACCAAAGCAAAGAAGTTTAATAGTTCCGAGTTTGGAACTGTTGTTAATGATGGCTTAGAGAAAAAGTCTAAATTGTACTTAAAAATGACAGGCAATATTGATGACCTCAAGGTGGCATATGATACTAAAGAGTTAAAAGCGAA
>JAESST010000442.1 GCA_016763995.1 Flavobacteriales bacterium
ACAGTAACAGATGGAGCAGGTTGTACTGCAACTCAAACAGTAACAGTAACAGAACCTCCAGCTATTACCATTATGGTAGCCACAAACGATGTAGCCTGTTTTGGAGAAGCTACCGGAACAGCTACTGCAACTCCTATGGGAGGAACTGGCCCATATATTTTTACATGGTCAGGTGGAGTTCCAGTTACAAATATGACCAGTGGCTTGGCTGCAGGAAGTTATACGGTAACCGTAGATGATGCAAATGGATGTCAGGCAACTCAAGGCTTCACTATTAGCTCAAATTTAGAGATTGATATCGACCTTGATTCTACTGATGTTGGTTGTAATGGAGATTTAACGGGAGCAGTTAGTGCGACAATTACTGGAGGAAGAACTAATTATAGTTGGACGATGACTGGAGGCTTCTCCGGAAATACACCAACTATTTCCGAAATGGGATTAGCCGCCGGAACCTATAGAGTAACGGTAATGGACGCTCTAAGTTGTACAAAAATTGATTCTATTGTCGTGAATGAGCCTCTTGTTCTTACAGCTACCATAGCTATGACAGTTGACCCTTCTTGTAATGGAGGGATGGATGGAAGAATTGATGTTGATGTTACAGGAGGAACAATGCCTTATGCTTATGCTTGGGATGATGGAAATCTAATAGATGAAGATAGAACTGGCCTCAGTGCCAATACATATAATTTAGTGGTAACAGATGCAAATGGTTGTACTGCGAATACAGGTGCAACTCTAAACAACCCTGCTCCAATTTTAGGTAATATAACTA
This sequence comes from Flavobacteriales bacterium, assembly GCA_016763995.1. Classification (GTDB taxonomy): domain Bacteria; phylum Bacteroidota; class Bacteroidia; order Flavobacteriales_E; family Vicingaceae; genus NORP294. The sequence goes on from JAESST010000442.1 coordinate 779, forward strand.
TTCAAGAGCCAAAATGTAGAGGTGGGAATGATGGGATAGCAACAGCAATGCCAACAGGAGGATCAGGAGTTTACACGAACTTCAGTTGGTCTTCTATGAATGGAACAAGTTCTATTGAGACTGGGTTATCCTCAGGAAATTATACTGTTACAATTACTGACAGTGACGGTTGTACAAGTGTTACTCCTTTTACCGTTTTAGAACCTGCTGTTTCTTTTGCAGTAACTGTAAACACAAATGATGTAGCCTGTTTTGGAGAAACTACAGGGAGCGCAACAGCAGTTGGCTCCGGTGGCGCTATACCTTATTCATTTATTTGGTCAGGTGGAACTCCTATTGGTAACACTGTTACTGACCTTACGGCAGGAAACTACACAGTTACTTCAACAGATGCAAATGGTTGTGAGCTAAATAATAACTTCACAATAAACCAAAATGCGGTTATTAGTATCGATTTAGATTCCATAGATGTTGCTTGTAATGCTGATATGACTGGCGCTGCAAGTGCCATGATTTCAGGGGGAAGAGCTGCATACAGTTGGACCTGGTCAGATCCTGCTTCAACTTCAGGTGCAGGAGCAACAGCAGCAACTCCATCAAACTTAGCTGCAGGAACTTATAGAATTACAGTAACGGATGCATTGGGATGTATAGCAATAGATTCCATTGTTGTAAATGAACCCACTCAATTAACTGTAGTTATTGACTCTCAAACAGATCCTTCTTGTGCAGGAGATAACAATGGTACGATTTCAATTACTGCTTCAGGTGGAACTCCTAATATAGTAGCTCCAGCTTACACATACAGATGGAGTGATAACCCAACAGTAGAAGATAGAACGAACTTAGCAGCCAACACTTATATTGTAACAGTGACCGACGCCAACGGATGTGAAGTTACTGCAATGACTACTTTAACAGATCCAACAGCTTTACTTGCAGTAATTGATTCTCTAGAAGATGTAAGTTGTAATGGGCTTTCTGATGGCTTTGCAAGAGTTGCAGTGACTGGAGGAACTGGATTAATTAGTTTTGATTGGGGTGGCGGAGTAATAACTCGATCAAATCCAGGATTAGCAGCAGGCACATATATTGTTACAGTTACTGATTTGAACAATTGTCAAACTACCGCAACTGCTATTATCTCAGAACCTATGCTTCTAACAGCAACCGCAACGAGTACAATGGCATCATGTTCAGGCCTTAACGATGGAACAGCAACGGCGGATCAATTAGGTGGCACTGCGCCATTTACTTATACTTGGAGTGACCCTTTAATGCAAACCAATATTACAGCGACTAATTTGTTAGCTGGAACTTATACTGTAACTGTTACAGATGCTAATAACTGTATGACAACTGCAATGACAACTGTTATGCAGCCTAATACTATCACTTTAAGTATTGACAACCAAGCGAATGTTGATTGTTTTGGAAATGCAACTGGAAGCGCAACTATTAGAGTTGTTGGCGGAACTGCTCCAATTGGCTTTCTGTGGGATGATGCGATGATGCAAACTACAGCAACAGCAACAGGACTTATTGCTAGGGTATACACTGTAATTGTTACAGATGCAAACGGTTGTAACGAAAGTATACAAGTTACTATTACAGAACCACTCTTATTAACGGCAACTATAACAGCACAAACGAATCCTACTTGTAATGGAATTGATGATGGAACAGCATCAGTAACAGAAATGGACGGAACAGGTCCATATACTTATTTATGGTCTGCCAATGCACAAATAACTACAACTGCAATTGGTCTGTCAGGCGCTACCCATACAGTAACAGTAACAGACGCTAACGGATGTTCTGCAACAACACAAGTAACGCTTACTCCTCCTGCTTCTGTTGTAATAACTATTGATGCACAAACAAACGTAAACTGCTTTGGAGAAAGCACAGGAATCCTTGACCTTTCGATTGCAGGAGGAACTACACCTTATATAAGAAGCTGGTTAGATATTGGAGTTGTTCCAAATGCAGATAGATCTCTCTTAGCTGAAGGAAATTATACCTTAAGGGTAACGGATGCAAATGGATGTTTTGTAGAAGAAACTTATGTAATTACAGAACCCGCTTCTGGACTAGTTGCAAGTTTTGATACAACAGATGTTAGTTGTAATGGCTTAGCAGACGGAAATGCAAAAATTACTATTACCGGTGGAACTTCCCCTTATGGCTTTTCTTGGGAAGGAAATCCCAATGGGAACCCAAACGATAGCATCTTTGATTTAGTTGCAAATACTTATCGAGTTACAGTTACTGATGCTAATGGATGTACTCTAATTGATTCGACTATTATTAATGAGCCAACACCAATTGTTGTTTCAATTGATGCTAGTACGAATGTACTTTGTAATGGAGATGCAACAGGAACAGCAACTGTTTCTGCAACAGGTGGAAATGGAGTTCCTTACATTTTTACATGGAATACAACACCTCCGTTTGTAGGCCCGACAATCACGGGATTAGCAGCAGGCTCTTATATTGTAACAGCTACAGATGCAAATAATTGTACCGGAACCCAAACTGTTATTATTACAGAAGCTGACACTTTAAAACCTACACTTTTTGTTTATAATGCCAGTTGTGGTGTACCAAATAGTGGTGCTGCAGCCGTTAGAACTACAGGAGGAGCAGGAAATTTTATATATGAATGGGAACCAGCTGCTAATATTCCAAATGGTCAATCAACCGATTCTGTCTTTAATCTCACGGCGGG
>JAESST010000443.1 GCA_016763995.1 Flavobacteriales bacterium
AATTCAATTAATTCATTTGCCGATTCTTCGATCGTTCTATTTTCTGTTTTGATAAGCAGATCTGCATTTTTTGGAGCTTCAAAAGGTGCACTAATTCCAGTAAAGTCCTTTATCTCTCCTTTACGCGCTTTAGCATACAAACCTTTTGTGTCCCTTTCTTCACAAAGCTTTAGAGGAGTATCAATAAATACCTCCGCAAAGTTATCTTCTCCAATAATTGTTCTTGCCTGATGTCGTATTGCTTCAGTTGGACTTACAAAGCAATTAATCGTAATTACACCACAGTTCAGAAAGAGTTTAGAAACTTCAGCAATTCTTCTAACGTTCTCTGTTCTATCTTCTTCACTAAAACCAAGATTATTATTAATTCCAGTTCTTATGTTATCTCCATCTAACAATTGAGCAAGAATACCTCTTTCGTGCAGCTTACGTTCTACCACTTTCGCGATGGTCGTTTTACCTGACCCACTCAATCCAGTCATCCAGAAAGTCTTAGACTTTTGATTCAGTAATTTCTCTTTTTCCTCTCTTGGAAGAATTTCATCAAATACGGAATAGATATGCTTGCCTTCGTCTTTCATTAAGTGCGCAAATTTACTTATTCTAATAAGCATACAAAAGATATGAAAGACCTTCTATTTCTAATCTTTGCAATTCTCTTATCTTTGATGGTTCATCCAAAAAAATGAACCCATTGGATTTTAAAAATACCCCTAAAATTGACCAAGTTGGATTGGTAGAAAGAGCTGATCGCTTCAAGACTAGAAGCATCAAAAAAGAGTCTAAAATCCAAGGGTTAAAACTAGCACTGAATATGATTGACCTTACTACTCTTGAAGGGAAGGATACTTCAGGAAAGGTCAAACAGCTTTGCTACAAAGCCATGCACCCAGATCACAGTTTGAATGTTCCTACAGTTGCTGCCGTTTGTGTTTACCCTAATTATGTTGCAATAGCTAAAAGTGCATTGGGCAATTCAAAAGTAAATGTTGCGGCTGTTGCTACTGCTTTTCCAAGTGGAAATAGCAATTTAAAAGTAAAGTTAGAAGACACAAGGATGGCCGTTGATGCTGGAGCTGATGAAATAGACATGGTTATTTCTCGAGGAAAATTTCACGAGGGAGAATATCAGTTTGTATTTGATGAAATTGCGGCAATAAAAGAGGCTTGCGGAAAAGCAAGATTAAAAGTTATTTTAGAAACCGGTGAATTAGGTACTGCTGATAATGTGAGAAGAGCAAGTGATATTGCAATCCATGCTGGAGCAGACTTTATTAAAACCTCTACTGGGAAAATTTCTCCTGCTGCTACAATGCCCGTTACACTATTAATGTTGGAAGCAATTAGAGATCATTACCTCAAAACAGGTAAAATGGTGGGCATGAAACCTGCTGGAGGTATATCAGACGCGAAAACAGCTTTACACTATTTAGTGATGCTAAGAGAAACACTAGGACAAGATTGGATGAGCAATCGCTGGTTCCGATTTGGAGCAAGCCGTTTGACCAATGACATCCTAATGCAATTGAAAAAACAAGAAAGTGGAATTTACCAATCGGGAGATTATTTCTCAAAAGATTGATATTAACATAAAATTAAAACTCCTTTTATCGCATTTCGAATCCGTTCAATGTGACAAAAAACGAAAGAACAATAGAACATGGCGAAGCAAAACTCATTTTCATTAAAATTTGATACAGATTGGCAATATGCCCCTGCTCCTGAGAGTACTGATCACGTTGAGATAAAGGATAGATATGATTTATTTATTGGAGGAAAGTTTGTCAAACCATCTTCCAATAAATATTTCAAAACAATTAACCCTGCCACAGAAGAGCCGATAGCTGAAATTGCTGAAGCAAATGAAAAAGATGTTGACTCTGCTGTAAAGGCAGCTAGAAAAGCATTTCCAAAATGGTCTTCTTTAGCCGCAAAGGAAAGAGGAAAATACATTTACCGCATTGCTCGATTGATTCAAGAAAGAGCTCGTGAATTTTCCGTCATAGAATCCATTGATGGAGGTAAACCGATCAGAGAATCGAGAGATATTGATATCCCCTTAGCTGCTGCACATTTCTTTTACTATGCTGGATGGGCAGATAAATTAGAATATGCTTTCCCAAATAGAAAAGTAGAACCTCTTGGCGTTGCAGGACAGATTATTCCTTGGAATTTCCCCCTATTAATGGCAGCTTGGAAAATTGCTCCAGCCTTAGCTTGTGGAAATTGTGTGGTGCTAAAACCTGCAGAAACCACGTCCTTAACCGCTCTTAAACTAGCAGAATTAATCCAAGATGCTGGCTTACCAGAAGGAGTCGTAAACATTGTAACAGGAGCTGGGAAAACAGGAGCAGCTATTGTGAACCATAAAGATGTCGACAAGATTGCCTTTACAGGTTCAACAGAAGTTGGGAAGATGATTCAGAAGGCAGTTGCAGGAACTGGTAAAAAAACAACACTTGAATTAGGTGGAAAAGCTGCAAATATCATTTTCGAAGATGCTCCTATCGATCAAGCTGTAGAAGGAATCATTAATGGAATTTTCTTTAATCAAGGACACGTTTGTTGTGCTGGATCTAGACTGTTCATTCAGGAATCAATTAAAGAGGAAGTAGAACAAAAGTTAAAAGCTAGACTAGAAACGCTAATTGTTGGAGACCCTTTGGATAAGAATACAGATGTAGGTGCCATAAACTCTAAAGAACAATTAGACAGCATCGAAAAATACTTAAAAATCGGAAAAGCAGAAGGCTTAGAAAGCTTTCAAGCAAATGTAACTGTACCTAAAAAAGGCTATTTCTGTAAACCTACTTTGTTTTTCAATGTTGCACAGTCTAGCAGGTTGGCTCAAGAAGAAATATTTGGACCTATACTAGCCATTCAAAGTTTTAGAACAGTTGATGAAGTCATAGAAAAAGCAAACAATACTCCATATGGACTTTCTGCAGGAGTTTGGAGCGACAAAGGATCAAAAGCGTTCAACCTTAGCTCTCAGCTAAAAGCAGGAGTTATTTGGGCCAATACCTTTAACAAATTTGACCCGACCTCTCCTTTTGGTGGATACAAAGAAAGTGGGCATGGTAGAGAAGGTGGCATGCATGGATTAGAAGCTTATTTAAAGATAAGTTAAGTGACCTTTTTTTAAGTACTTATTATTTCTTTTTACAATTTCTCTGGATTATCAGCATCCTAATTATTCCTGCTAAATAGAGGTAACTAGAATCATCAATTTCACTTGAGGTTTTACAATAAAGCCTTCGAAAGCTAGTCAGAAATAAAAATCAGCGTAGGAAGTCCAACTCCTTCCATCAAGATATTTTTCTATTTAAAATATTTCCAGAGGGTATACCTTGCTCGCCTCAATAGTTAACCGTTCTCTACTTGACGCATGTCGGTGAGAGTCTTGTCGTAATTCAAGAACAAAATTAATCGAAAGAGGTATCCCGAATAAATCACGAGTAAAACTAACAGAAGAACTTGCAGCCTTAAAGTATACTGGAGGAAATAGCGTATAGTTTTCCAATATAATAGAACTAGGATCATTCCCTAAACTAAGGTCAACTTCAAAGAATAAACGATCAACCCTAGTCTCACCAATAAACGTTAAAATTTTTGTATTGATATTATATCCTAATTCTGGATCATCAAATACGAAAAACCTCCTACTCCCTAAAGAGTCTGTAACATTACAGGTTACGATATTAACTTCATTATCATTTACTCTTAAATTAACAAGCTCAGGACTGGTAGTAAATCGAAACCGACTTAAATTATACCCTCTATTATCAGATACGGTTATTTCCTTAACCAAAGGAGCGTTTGAGATTTCTGCAATAAAAAAAAGGGTATCTCCAATAATGAATGCATTTGGCACATCCGAACTTCTTGCAATATAAGGTGGCATTCCTCCACTAATTAAGGTAAATGTATCTGTTCTATCATTAAAGATTTGTCCCTGCGAAGCACTAAAGGTAATTACCTCTCCTTTATTAGGTAAAGTTCCATCCTCCTCACAAGCATTTAACAATAACAGAGACATGATACTTAAAAATAGTATTCTATTCATAGCATATTCTTTAATTCAATAACTTAATTGACCCTGCAAATTGGATATCGATTCACCGTCTTTTCAAAGTAAGGTGAACGTTGATAGATAAAATAAAGCTGAGCCCAAGAATTTTGAGCAAACTCAGCATCTTCTCTTTTCTTACTTTCAAATTCCTTTTTAAGTTCTGAATCTTCAGCCAATAATTTCTTTGCCTTAGGCTCAAATGCGTAATCCGAGAACCATTCCTTTTGTTGCAGAATTCCTTCGAAAAAATTCCATGCAAAAAAGCCATCTGTAGACTCAGGCTCTAAAGTTTCTACAAGGTACCTATTTGACATTTGATTGGTTGGAATTAATACATCACCTTTATAAAACTGATGCTTTTCTAGCTTCTTTTCCACTTTTATTTCTGAATGTAAATAATGAGCTTCATAAGGTGTTTTCGGCGACTTATAATCCAAGATGTAATAAGTCTCTACTTCTATTATAGTATCCGACTTTAATTCCATCATATTAACTTGATTCAACATTAGGCGTTCAATTACTCTCTCATATGCCTGTGGAACAACATAAAAAACTGGTTTCTTCACTTCTATCTCTGCTTGATAGGAGTTGTAATAATTGATCTCTTTTTTATAAGGTTTATCAGTATCGTAAAACTTCATTTTTTGACCTGTTACTTCGCTTTCTTTTTGACCCGTTTCGTAGCCATTGAATGGAAGCTTTTCTACCCGTGTAGTATCTAATTGCCATTTAATAGGAAATGTTGATTGAGACACTGTTCTCAACTTTGCCTTAGCTCTTGTATTTATGATTTCAGTGGTGTGACTCGCTGCATACTCAACAACAGTCTCTAAAAAGCCAATGGTATGCTTTACTCTATTTTCAAATGTTTTAAAAACATGTGCTTCTGTTATAAAGCTAAAACAATCAAACAAAGCTGCATAGCCTGACGAATAACGGGGAATCTCTAAAAAGGCCATAATCCCATCTTCAGGAGAACTCCCAATATTATATACATATGGAATCATTTCCATTTCCCTATCCTTCATATCTCTATAGAAAGAAGGTAACATACTCTTTTGCGCATACTCAGAAAGAATTGGGTTTTGCTTATCCTTCTGTGTAGCAATTAAAGTCAATGTATATTGATGGTCTGAACCGTTTGTAGTGTGTGTATCTATAAAAAAGTCTGGATCCCATTCTCTAAATACCTGTGTAAACACTTTTGCATTTCGAGAATCGCATTTGATAAAGTCACGATTTAAATCTAAGTTTTTTGCGTTTCCTCTAAAACCATGCTCTTTAGGTCCGTTTTGATTTGCTCTTGAATAGGCTCCTCGATTCAACATTCCCCCAACATTATAAATGGGAATAATTACAATAACAACAGAGTCTAGTGCTTTGTGTATCGGATGTTGTTGATCTAATAAATTTTTAGAAAGCTCTACCGAAGCATCAATCCCACACGCCTCACCAGCATGAATTCCATTGTTTATAAAAACAATCGATTTCTTTCTTGCCTTCGATTGATCAGCCGAAAAATCTTGGTCCTTATCAATAATAAACAGATGAATCGGTTTCCCAATATCAGACTTTCCTAGCTCTTTGAATTTAGCTATTTCACTATTTCGCTCTAGATTCCGGTATACATCTACTAAGTCTGAATAAGTATACGTCTCATTAGATAAATATGGAGGGTTTATTGATTGACTTGTAACAACTGAGCAGCTGAATACTAAAATACTAAAGAGAAAAAACTCCTTCATTATCGAACGACCACCTTCTTAAGTGCAAGTCCTAAATCTGTTGTAATTTTCATAAAATAAACTCCACTCGATTGATCTGTTGAATAGCTTAGTCGACTCATAGAATTGTTATAGTTCTGCTCTTGAATTATACTGCCTTTTATATCGTATACTTCAATTGATCTAAGCGTTAACTCTTGTTTAAAATCTATGATAAATGACTCATCCTTAGAAACAGGATTAGGGTGAATGCTAATTTTATTGGAAAATCTGGAATTAATTTCATCAATCCCAACAATGCTTTTTACAAAAATGTAATTCTGCTTAAATAACGAGTCAGCGCCAAAATCATTCTTTGCCACTAATTTAACATCATAAAACCCTGTATCACTAAAATTAACAACAATATTACCTGCTGATGTATTGCTTGTTCCATTTGTATATGAGTGACTTTGGGGTCTAGAAATTGTCCACAGATAGCTTTGATTTGCTGAAGCCGATGTCTTATTATAAATAGTATAGTCAAACCCAACAGGTACTACGGTAGTGTCAACCCCAAAACTAACTATAGGTTTGCTGCCAACAGACAGCTCTGTCACCCGAATATAATTTGATCTTAACAACGTATCTGCATCCGTACCTCCTGATGCAATCAAACGAACATCATAACGGCCAGTATCCTGAAATGAAACGCTAATATTTCGAGAAGTTGATGATCCACTTTTATACGTTATCGTTGCTGGGGTAAAATCCCACTGAAATGAAGTGCTCCCAATTGAAAAATTAGTAAATCCCAACTCTTTATTTACTTCAACGCTTGTTGTGTCAGCCGTAAAAAGAGCAATAGTAGGCAATATTGGAACTATGTTTCTCACGCTATCTCTATATTCAATGGTAGTTGGGATAAATGCTCCTGCAATTACATTTCCATTCAACTTTAAAGCAGGAATTTTAATTTGATCTGAAATCCATTGATACTCGCGGGTATGACTTGGTATTCCAAAATTTTGCCCAGTGGCACTAACTGTATCAAATGAAACCATATCTGTAACTACACGAATGCAATTGAACGTTCCATAAGGGGTAGTTAAAGAACCCCAAGCATCTACCTCATTAATTCTATAACCTGAAGAGCCATAATAAACCCCCAACAACGAATTATTATAAACAAAGTTAAAAGTAGAACTGTCGCGGTCGTTATAACTCAGAGGGAATTGAAAGATTTCATCTTTATCGGAGTAACTCCCAACCAACTGAATGCTCGACGGAAATGGAAACGACAATCCGGTTGGAGCAGTGGCTCCTCTGTAATCAATTGAAAAGTCTGAAGTTGTATTATTGATAAAATTATAGGCCTCATAAATAGAAAAGCCTCCTAATGACAGAGTATCTGCATACAATAGCCCAATTCTGTTGGACACAGTGCTAGCATATGGTGTTTGAGAAGAGCTTACAAATTCATGAACTTCCTGCTGACGAGGTACTAGACTTCCAAAATCCCAAGTTAGGTTGGCCCCTGAATTTTGATAGGTTGACAATACCGCCGAATCTAAAACTGAAATACTATACCGTAAGGTATCTCCTGACTGAGGCATATTAGTACTATTAATGCTAATTTGAGCAAAGCCATTTACACCAATAGAAAGGCATAAAAAGAAAAGTATTTTTTTCATCTGTTTAGATTTTATTTTTTCCGCTAGATGCCCTTATACATCTTAACATCTTTGTCGGCATTAGAGTTCTTGTCACTCAATTCATACCTAATTTGTCGTAATAATTATAAAACTAACCATTTATCGCCACGACCTCTTCGATCTGATTCGGAAGCATCTCTTTGAGCATATTTTCTATTCCAGCTTTCAAAGTCATAGTGGAAGAAGGGCATCCACTACAAGCTCCTCTTAATACAACATTTACTTTTCCATCTTTGAAAGAATGAAAATCAATTGCTCCACCATCACTCTCCACTGCTGGTCGAATGTACTCATCTAAGATGTCAGCAATTTTTGCATCTATTCCTTCTAGATCTGTTCTTTTAGGCGTTGCAACTGTTTCTTGCTTCTCCTCTTTTTGATCCATTTCTAATGCGGAGACTTTCACAACTACTCCATTGTTATTCAAGTATTCTCCCAAAAAATCTCTTAATTGATGAATTACATCTTCCCACTCGATAATGTCTGTCTTTGTGATTGCTACAAAATTACTCGCAATGAAAACTTTTGAAATAAAAGGGAAGTTCAGAAGTTTGGCCGCCATTGGAGAATTCTCAGTATCATCTTCTAAACCGTATTCGTAAACTTGTCCGTCTACCACCATGTAACGGTTCGAAACAAACTTCATACTTGCAGGGTCAGGTGTACTTTCTGCGTATATATTGTGTGGTGCTATAGTTTTTTCCATAGTACAAATTTAGTCAAGAAATGAATAGCCCTTGTAAAAATCAAAGAGCATAAAATCAAAAAACAACTCCACTTCATGATTAGTTTTGTCAGGAACGAAAACAAGTAAATATGGCACTCTTAAAATCTGTCAGAGGATTCACTCCTCAGATAGGAGAAAATTGCTTTTTAGCTGAAAATGCAACACTTATCGGAGATGTTGTCATGGGGAATGATTGTAGCATTTGGTACAGTGCAGTCGTTAGAGGTGATGTAAATAGTATCGTTCTTGGAAACAAAGTGAACATTCAAGATGGTGCTGTCATTCATTGCACGTATGAAAAGTCGAAAACCATTCTGGGTAATAATGTTTCTGTTGGACATAATGCCATCGTGCATGGTTGCGAAATTCATGACAATGTATTGGTTGGAATGGGCTCTATAGTAATGGATAACGTAATTGTAGAAAGCAATGTAATTATTGCAGCCGGAGCAGTAGTGACCCAAAATAGCAGACTAGAAAGCGGATTTATTTATGCGGGAACTCCTGCAAAAAAGATCAAAGCGCTAAGCGAAAATTTAAAAACAGGAGAGATCGAACGAATTGCCAATAACTACTTAAAGTATTCAAGTTGGTTTAAATAAATACTATGAAAATATATCACAACCCAAGGTGTAGTAAAAGCAGAGAGACCTTACAGATCATAAAAGATCAAGGAATTGAGCCTGAAATTATATTGTATCAAAAAGAGATTCCCACGAAGGAAGAATTGCAAATGTTGCTTATGAAGCTCAACTTGAAAGCGGAAGACTTATTAAGAAGAGGAGAGAAATTTTATAAGGAACAACTAAAGGGAAAGGAATTCAATGAAGATGAATTGATTCAAATTATGATAGAGAATCCTTCCTTAATTGAAAGACCTATTGTGGTTAGAGGAAACAAAGCAATCTTAGGTAGACCACCAGGAAATGTGAAGAATCTCTTTTAGTGAGAAGCTTTCTCCGCTTTCTTTGACTTTAATTTCTCAACGAAATAAGTTGTAATTGCATAAGGCAAAGCAAAAGCTGATAAGAAGATCAATACCCAAAATGCCAAAGAAAAAATAGCAATAAACAATAAAAAACCGGCTGTATACATCGTTTCTAATTAAAATTCTTTGCAATTTTACGCAAAATTTAGCCGAAGAAAGAATTTAAAAATCAAAATTTACTATGGAATATCGAATTGAGAAAGACACCATGGGCGAGGTTAAAGTGCCTGCTGATAAATATTGGGGGGCACAAACGGAGCGTTCACGAAACAATTTTAAAATAGGCGGGAGCAAGCAGCAAATGCCATTAGAGGTTATTTACGGCTTTGCTTATTTAAAGAAGGCTGCAGCTCATACGAATTGTGAACTGGGAGTTTTAGCGGCTGAGAAGCGTGATTTAATTTCTAAGGTTTGCGATGAAATTTTAGAAGGAAAGCTAGATGATCAGTTCCCTTTAGTGATTTGGCAAACTGGTTCTGGGACTCAATCAAATATGAATTCCAATGAGGTAATTGCAAATAGAGCGCATGTAATTGCAGGAAATAAACTTGGGGATGGGGATCGTTTTATACATCCGAACGATGATGTGAACAAATCTCAATCTTCTAATGATACATTCCCTACAGGCATGCACATTGCGTGTTACAAAATGGTGATTGAAACAACTATTCCTGGAGTAGAGCAATTGAGAGACACGTTAAAGGCTAAAGCAGAGCTATATAATAATGTAGTAAAAATTGGACGTACCCATTTAATGGATGCTACCCCCTTAACCGTTGGTCAAGAATTTTCGGGTTACGTTTCTCAATTGGATCATGGATTGAAAGCTTTAAAAAATACCTTAGCTCATCTTTCAGAATTAGCCTTAGGTGGAACGGCTGTAGGAACAGGCATTAATACTCCAAATGGTTATTCCGAAATGGTCGCTAAGAAGATTGCTGAGTTTACTCAACTAGCTTTCATCTCTGCTGAAAATAAATTTGAAGCCTTAGCTGCACACGATGCTATTGTTGAAACACATGGAGCATTGAAACAGTTGGCAGTTAGTTTAATGAAAATTGGAAACGACATACGATTATTGGCTTCAGGACCAAGATGTGGAATTGGAGAATTAAACATTCCTGCCAATGAGCAGGGTCATCTATTATGCCAGGTAAAGTGAATCCAACTCAAGCAGAAGCTTTAACCATGGTTTGCGCACAAGTAGTTGGAAACGACGTAGCGATTGCTGTTGGTGGCATGAATGGACATTTTGAATTGAATGTTTTCAAACCGATGATGGCACAAAACCTATTAGAATCGGCTCGCTTAATTGGAGATGCGTGTGTATCTTTCGATGTAAACTGCGCTTCGGGCATTGAACCTAATGAGAAAAACATCAAAAAAAACTTGAACAATTCATTAATGCTGGTCACTGCACTGAATACTCATATTGGTTACGATAAGGCCTCAAAAATCGCAAAAACTGCTCACGAAAATGGCACTACTTTAAAAGAAGAGTCGATTAACTTGGGTTACTTAACAGGCGAGGAATTTGATGCATGGGTTGATCCTTCAAAAATGATTGGATCTCTATAAGCTCATATAATCCTTATCTTAAAATAGTCTGTTTAGTTTAACTTCTAATCAGCCTATTTTTTTTATAAAAGCAATACTTTCTTCAATATCTACTTCAACTCAAGTATGGAAACAATTATGCATTACTATCAAATTAACTTATTGATTGTATATGCTATAGTTCAAATTCAAATGGTACTTTTAAGTTTGATTTAACAATCATTTCCAAAAAATGAAGTACTTCTATTTTTGCATAATTATTTTAATTGCAGCTTGTCAATCAGCTCCACTCCCTCAACAAGAAAAAAAGAACGAAATTAATTTGGAGATTGACATTACTTCCCAAGTTAGTCCTGTTAATACCAGCATAAGGGGAATTTCCATTTTAGATAGCAACATTATTTGGCTGAGCGGAGCAAAAGGGACCATCTTAAGAACAAGTAACGGAGGAGTCTCTTGGGAGAAGTTGAATCCTCCAGATCAAGATTCCTTAGATTTTAGAGACGTAGAAGCTTTTTCGGAAAATAGTGCGCTTATTACCAGTGCAGGTTATCCATCTAGGGTTTATAAAACCATAGATGGAGGGATCAGTTGGTCACTTGTTCATGAGAATTTAGATTCCGCAGCATTCATGAATTCCATTGCCTTCAAGAATCAAAACGAAGGAATAATTCTAGGAGATCAACTAGGTGGGAGACATTTAATTCTAAAAACAAATGATCAAGGTGAAACTTGGACAAGAATCGATTCCAACTCACTTCCAAAACCTTTGAAAATTGAAAATGGTTTTGCCGCAAGTGGCTCATGCATTGCAATTGATGGAGCTGGAAATTATTTTATTGGATTAGGTGGAGAAGCCATCCGTGTTTTCTCCTCAAAAGATGGAGAAAACTGGCAGGCAACTACCACTCCCATGAATTCTAAAAGCTCTTCTTTTGGCGTTTATTCAATTGCTCATGGAAACGGAATTACGATTGGAGTAGGTGGAGACTATCTAACTCCCGACTCAAGTCACTTTGGAATTTTATATGACTCAAACGAATGGCAACTCACCAAAGGGGCTGTGAATGGTTATCGTTCTGTTATTGATTATTCTGACAAAGGTAAATTTTGGGTATGCGGAGGAACAAATGGATTGGATCTCTCTCTCGATGATGGTGAAACGTGGAAAACAATTTCTGTTGAGAATATCAATACCTTACAATTTATTCCAAACTCTAACTCAGCAATTACTGCAACTGCTAAGGGAGAAATATTCCTTTTAAGCATCAAAACAAGATTTAAGAAAGATTAAGGATTAATTATTTAATTTTTTTTTAAAAAGCTGGTATATTTGCAAAAAAGCACAAATTTGAACTTAAGCAAGCTATATTTAATGTTGTTCGTGATGGTATTTACCTTTATTGGTTTACCTGCGGCTCAAAGCATTTCTAGCTTCTCAGATGCTTTTAATTCTAAAAATCTTGTATTAGATATCACTTCCGAAGAAGAAGAAAGTGAACGTTCCAAAAACGAAACGGAAGAGGTTGAAAATAAATTAATAAGCGAGCAGGAAAATCATGCTACTTTTCAATTCAATCAACAAAGTGCCATTATGCTACACGACCACTTATTGTCGTATAGTTCTCTCATCCATGAAGTGAGCACCCCCCCTCCTGAGTTTTTGACTGCCTAACAACCTGAGTTTGGCTCTTCCTAAGAATACAGAACGTAGATAAATTTTAATCGAAAAATTGCTATTTAGCTACGGAACTATGAAACCTTTCACAGGAATAACAATCTACTGTATTGAATCTTTAAAATATAGCCTGCTATATCT
>JAESST010000444.1 GCA_016763995.1 Flavobacteriales bacterium
CGAGCAGGGGAAATATGTATTAAATACTGCCTTTGGTACTAGAGATTCATTATCACACTTTGTGAATGGGAACCTCTTAGGAAAAGGACCTATTGGAAATATTCCGGGCCTTTTAAATATTGGCTATTTCGGTGGAGATCTATTTAAAGGTAACATTGCAGAAATTGTTATGGTAGATGGCTCGGTGAATGAGACAGACAGAAATCGGGCAGATCAGTATCTCATGGACAAATATGCTCCTCCTATTAATTTAGGTGCAGATAGAAGAGTTTGTAGCTATCCCGATTCTATTGACTTAGATTCGAGTGATTACATGGTAGCTTACAATTGGAGCTCGGGAGATACGACAGCTAGTATTAAAGTTGATTCTTCAGGAATTTATATTCTTGAAACAACAGACATCTTTGGAAGGCTTTCTTCTGATTCGATCTTTTTTATATTGGACACATTCAATAATAAAATTGATTTTGGTTTCGATACTGTCAATTTATGTTTGGGTGAAGAGTTTACTATTAAATCAGGGTCCACTCAATTTGATTATTTATGGAATACAGGAGATACAACATCTCTGATCACCGTAGATTCAACAGCTACTTATAAACTAAGTATTTCAAATTGTATTGGAGGAGTTTCTGAAGACAGCGTGTTCGTAGGGTTTAACAGTCCGAATTTTACTTTAGGGAAAGACACAACAGGTTGTTTTAATAAGCCAGTTGATTTGATATCTCAAAATACGCTCTCAAATGTGAGTTATTTATGGTCAGGAGGGGAAATAACTCCACTCATTACTGTCGATACTTCTGAGCTCTATTCTTTACAATTAACGGATCAATTTGGCTGTCAATATTCAGATACCATTTTTGTAACGATCGATTCCTCCTTACTGAATTTAACACTAGGGAATGATACTATCCTTTGTGAAGGGAACTTACTTTCAATTATTAATCCTGTTCCTGGAATTAGCTCTTATGCTTGGAATACCGGAAATTTTATGGAATACCAAGTAATTGATACAGCCGGTACCTATTCTGTTAGAGTTGGAAATCAATTTTGTGAAGTATCGGATACAATTACAGTATCCTTAAAAGGGAAAGCGCCGACTGCTATTTTTGTTCCGCAGAATCTTTGTTTTGGAGATACTGTTGAGTTTATTGATAATTCAATTGTGCCTTCCGGAGACACATTGAAGCAATGGCGTTGGCTTTTTGGTGATGGGACTAGTGATACTTTAGAGAGCGTTTATCATGAATATGGGAATGATCAGAGCTATGTCGTCAACTTAGAAATAACCACAAATAGAGGGTGTTCAGATACCATAAATAAAACGATTAGCATAGAGCCTTTACCGCTAGCTAATTTTGGATTTCAAGCCATTGCTGCTTGCTCCAAGAGTCCATTGTTACACATTGATAGTAGCACAGTGAAAAGGGGTTCGATTATTAGTTATAATTGGAATTTCGGAGATCCAAATAGTGTTCAGAATACATCGAATCTTAGGAATGTCAATCATACCTATGATACCTTTGATAGCTATATCGTATCATTAGCTGTAGAGACAGATAGAGGCTGTAAAGACACCATTCAAAAAATCAAGTACATTAATCCAAGCCCTAATGTCGATTATGTTTTTAATGGTACTTGTTTGTCGGATTCTACTCGATTTACAGATTTAACTACGTTATCTTCGGGTACGCTGCTAGATTATAAGTGGAATTTTTTAACAAACTTTAATCAAGAAAGTAGAAAACAAAATCCAGTTGTTCAGTTTGATACGGCTGGAAAATTCTCTGTTGTTTTACGTGTAAGAAGTGATTTGGGAGCAGGAAGGTATTGTGTAGGGACGAAACGAGATTCCATCGATTTATTTGCAAGTCCAGTAGCAAACTATTCGGTAGGAACAATTTGTGAAGAGAATCCTTTTCAGGTAACAAACCTTTCTACAAGTGTTGATTCTATCTTAAAGTATAGGTTCATATTAGATCAGAGAGATACTTTTGAAATAGCGAATCCTGTAATTAATATAGATTCTTTAGGTAGCTATGAGCTAGAACTATTCGTTGAAACAGAGAATGCTTGCGTTGATAATGTTACACAGTTTATTTTCGTTAACCCTAATCCAGAAGTAGCGTTTAGTATCTTAAATAACAATACGGGTATTCCTTTTGGGCTTGCATTAGAAAATACAACTATAGGAGCAGCCGAGTATTTATGGACGTTTGGTACGGGAGATTCATCAAGTAATATACTCCCGACATACATTTACCAAGATACTGGCCACTACCAGTTACAACTTAAAGCTATTTCTGATAAAGGGTGTATTGATAGTTTATCACAAGAAGTGCTAGCGCTTTCCAATTTTCTTGATGCAACATTAAGTAAGATATTTTTTACGGAGAACGGACTAGGAGATATAAAGGTTTCTGCTCAAATAATCAATAGTGGTTTTAATACCATTGAGCAATTAGAAATGGTGGTAGATCTAAATAACGAATTTGAGTTCAGAGAAATCTACGATAAAGTAATTTACAAAGGAAAAGCAGCGGGCTATGAGTTTAAAAGTTCGTTTATTCCTCAAGCCGGTAGAAAAATAGACTTTGTTTGTGTAAGAATATTAACTGTAAATGGAGGAAAAGATTCGATTTTAACAAATAATGAACTTTGTGAGAAAGGATTTAATAATGAGATTACGATAAGCGTATACCCAAACCCTGTGGAATCATATTTGAATATAGAGTTTGTACTACCTAATAATGGGAACTTACAATTAAAATTCTACGACCAATTGGGAAGAGAAGTATTAAAGGGATTCGATCGGGAATACGAAGAAGGTTATTACAAAAGCTTATACAATGTTATTCCATTAAACCCTGGGATATATCACTATCGATTTGTATTTGGTGGAGTTGAACGAACAGGAGTTTTTATAAAACGATAATATGCAGATAATTTTCGCAACCCAAAACCCTAACAAGCTAGTTGAAATCCAAAATCAAATAGGAGATCAGCACGAAATAAAGAGCTTATTAGATCTTGGATTAACCGAAGAGTTAGAAGAAACTCAGGAAACGCTGGAAGGAAATGCACTTCAAAAAGCACGGTTTGTTTTTAAGAAATTTAAGCAAGCTTGTTTCGCAGACGACACCGGTTTGGAGATTGAATCTTTGAACGGAGAGCCTGGAGTATTTTCTGCTCGTTATGGTGGCCCTGAAAAGTCTTTCGAAAGTAATATGAATCTTGTGTTGGATAAACTGAAAGGAAAGCAGAATAGAAGCGCTCAGTTTAGGACTGCTATTGCCTACATTAATAAGCAAGGAGAGGAATTAATCTTTGAAGGAGTTTGTAGAGGAGAAATACTGGAAGAGAAAGTGGGGGAGAAAGGCTTTGGTTATGATCCTATCTTTAAACCAGAAGGTCATTTAAAATCATTTGCTGAAATGACTTTGAATGCCAAAAATGAGATCTCACACAGAGGGCTTGCATTCAGTAAATTGATTTATCACTTATCGAAATAGTTAAAGCAAATGTTTGAGATATTTGGAATTTTTCCTTTAATTAAGATTCTTGTTTTAGTTGGATTACTTGTTTATTCAGGCTTTGTTATTGGGGACTTTATTGCTTCAGAATCGACAAAAAACAAAGCGATTCACTTATTCATTGGAATTAGTGTTATACTCTCATTCTTAGCGATCATTAATACCAGAGGAATTTCAGTGTTTACTCCTTCATTACTTTGTATACTTCTGTTATTTAAGCCTCAATGGAAATTGAATAGAGTCAATTTAAAAGCATCTTTGTTTCACACAGGGCAATTATTTTTGTTTTTTCTACCCTTTTTCCTGATTGAAATTTATCGTCAATCCTACTTTTCAACTGAATTTATTTCAAATAGCTATGGCGACTATTCATATTATTTAGTAACTGCTCAGAACATATGGGATACTGGAATAGAGACGACATATGCCTACATGCATGAGTATGGTACTCAGTTAGCACCTAATCTATATCATTATTTCGATTTATACCTTTTAGTTCCTGCTTTTTTGGCTGATATTCCTCCATTAATTGGGTACTTGTTTTACTTTTTACCTTTGATTTATGCATTAACTGTATACAGCCTTTGCCATATTTTCTCTATCCCACAGCAGAAAATTTTAAGCTTTCTACTTGCCTTTGTTTCACTACATATCGTTGGAGTTTCGTTTCCTGAATTTGAAGTTTTTAAAAAGGTAACTTTAATTCATTTCCCCAAAGCAAGCTTTTTTGTTTTTGCTATTTTGCTTTTAAAATTGAAAGAACAATGGTCGTTAACTAAAACATTAATTGCTGTAAGTTTTCTTTCTTTAATGCTTAATCCGCTCATCTTTTTATTGAACTGTATCGTTTCTGTCGTCATTTTTCTCTTTTACATGAAAAAGGAAAAACTTGAATTGAAAACTATTTTCAAGCCGATTTATCTCCTCATTTATCTCGCTTTTGTATTGTACTTTATCACAATTTTTACAGGAAAATCAGAAAATAGTGTATTGAACACTTTTGTAGAGAAACACAGTTTAAGTCAAGTTATTAGTGGAATTATAGAACATTTTGTAGGCTACCTAGGTATTATTAAAAAGTTGCCAGTACTCCTAATTACTCTGATTACATTAACCATTTACACGTTCCGCCAGAGAAAAATTAAATTTGAATTATTATTTGTTGGGCTGGCTTTTGCAATTGGTCATGTGGTCAACTCGTTAATGTATAATCATTATGAAGGAGGTCAATTTTTCGCTTTGCCCTTTGTTACTTTTATCGTAATAGCAACTTACTTTGCTTTAATCACTTTCTTTGATGGGAAAAACTTTGTTTTAAAGGAGAATAAAATATTTGGAATTGTTCTATTCGGTGCAATTATTTTTACTTTTTCCATTGGAGGCTATACTATTTTTACAAAAGCTAAAGTCTTATCTCCAACGAGTGTTGTTTTTAATAAGGAGATTAATAAGGTAATGAATAGTAAAAAAGAAATTAATGCTCTTTTTTACAAAGAGTTCAACGATGAAACGCCTTGGATTTCAACAATGCCATATTTATTGTTTGATTTAGGTTATTTAAACTTATATGAGAGTACAAGTTGTATTCAGCCAACTCATGTGAATATGTTTAAAACCAATAAAGGCGTGAAGGGGAATGCAATAAGTTTAATCTCAGGTGGGCCTTTTGCATTGTATTGTAAAGAATTGGGCCTACAGCCAGAATCTATTCATGATGAAGAGTATAAAAAAGCAATTCTTGGATTTATCGAAATGCACGAAGTCAATTTTTTAATTTTTGAAAGAGAGATGAAATCTCCTGATTGGCTAAAAGAATTGACTATCTCAGAGGAAATTCCCCCACAAGGAAAGCTAGATAAACATAGAATTTATGTGCTATAGTATAGCAATCTAAGTTTGAGATGTGATATAATTTAAATACTCTTCTTTTGGAACATTCATCAGAACATCAAGAATGCTGGTCTGGTGATCAAAGGTTTTTCGCTTATTCTCATATTCCAAATAAGGGCCGTAATTCATATAGGTCAATTGGATATCATTGTCAGAAAAGATAGATTCATTTTCCGAAAGATAATTTTTTGCATTAGGACCTGATAAATATTCTGAACCATCTAATTGTTTTATTAGATCTACCAGCTTAGCTAAGCGCTCATCTTTTAACTGATAATCGGCTGAATTTTTGATGATGGTATTAATTCCAATATGTTTTGCTAACTTTTCAATTAAAAGTTGATTTAATTTTGATATATTATCCCATCTTTCAGATAGATAGATAGGTTCTAATAGCTCTAAAATTGCATTCCTATTCAATGCCTTAGAGTAAGTTTGTTCTATTGTCCTGAAGTGTTTCTCTTGCCAATCGTAGTTTGTGACTTTGGCTTCACTAATTTTGCCTTTCACCGCTTCTTTTTCTACAGGAACAGTAATCCAAAATAAGCCATTGGGACCTAATATTTTGTTCCGATTTCTCCAGTCATTTTTAGTGTATTGCACTTCATCATAAAAGCAAAATACATCGGCTCTATGAATCAATTCAAAATAGCCTTTCCACGGGATATAATTCGATTGTAGAATAACAACTCTTTTTCCCATTAAGATAGCTTTAAATGATCTTTAAAAATCATTGGGTTTCCGATTACATTCGAGTTAGAAGGAACATCTTTTGTAATCACACTTCCTGCAGCAATAATCACGTTGTCGCCAATGTTTACACCATTCGCAATGCTTGTTCCTGAGCCAATGAATGTCGCATTCCCAATGGTCACATTTCCTGAAATGATTACACCTGGGCTGAGGTAATTTGCTTTTCCAATAGAAGAGTCGTGCGAGACAACAACGCTATTGTTTAAGAGTGTTCCTGCTCCAATTTCTACCCCCTTATCAATGTTGCACATCGGGTAAACAAATACACCATCATTGATCTTAGACAGCTTAGAAACGAAAGCACTAGCATGGATGAAAGGAGAGATTAATTCTCCTTCTTCTGAAATCTCTTGAATTAGTGCTAATTTCTTATTCAAATGCTTGTATCCTAAAGCTATTGCCCATTGGTGTTCCTTGATGTGGGAGCTATAGTTAGTAAATGAAAACGCATTTTTAAGCTTTCCGTTTAAGGTATCATCAAAAATAAAAACGTCTTGATCTGATACCTCTAAGAAGTTTAAAAATTGATGTGCGAGCTCACCAAAACCCAAAAATGCGACGGTCTTATTTTCCTGCAATGAATCCTATATATTTAAACAAATGCCTTGATAGTGGTAAAGACTTTTCTAAGTAATGATGCATAGTATTGGCTCTTTCCAATCTTACTGACCTTTCTAAAGACTTGTCGTTTACTAATTGTGCCTGACCAACATACCAGTGATAAATGAATTGGATATTTTTAAAACCAACCGCCTCTAAATCTGCTTTTACCTTCTCTTCTCTTAAACCACCTTCTACATGTTTTTGGTGCTCTGCTTGGGTGAAAATTTCCTTCTTTATACCAAATTGAGCTTCAATTTCTTCGTCTTTTGCAGTTACCGCTCTGATCTCTCTCTTAATAATTTCATCGTACTCTTTTTGAGGATCTAGATTTTTTATTTCGTCCCAGAAGTATGCATTTGGGCTTAGGTCAGCATAAAATAATCCTCCTTTTTTCAAAGACTTATAACAGTTTTGAAAGGTAGGGTTCATGTCATACAAATGATCAAGAAAGGTATATGCTGTTGCAAAATCATAATGGTTTTCAGCAAGTTTAACTGAACCTGTATCTGAATTGATTAATTCAATATTAGCATTTCCGGATGTATCAACCTTATCCATCATAGCTTGCGTTACATCTACTCCAGTAATATTTGAGAAATGCGATTTTAAAATATTTATCATAAAACCGGTACCACAACCTAAATCTAATACATGATCTGTATTAATTCTTTTGATGGTTTCAGCTACGATAGATTTAACTCTATTGACACTTTCTTCCCTAAAGTGTGGTTCGGCAGTATTGTATTCATCTGCCATTGCAGAGTGAACAGCTATGTTTGCCTCAATTGCGTCTTGGTAGGTTTTTTCTGATTCTGTCATTCTACTTTTTGTTTAAATTTTCTTTGTTCCGCTGGAACATAATATTCATCATAATTTTCTGGAACCTGAGCATAAAAGCCTAGTTTTTGTTTGGTTTTTTCCGACAATAAAGTAAGGTCTTTATGTGCCATTGCCTTTGGAATGTCTAAACGTTGTTTCATCCACGGACGAACCATATTTAGCGTTAAAGCATGTCGCCATTGATCAGTTGTATTTTGACCACCTGCATGCCAGGTTCGGGCATTGAAAAACCAAATACTCCCAGCTTTTTCAATTAATCGAAGTCCTTTTGAATAAAATTCTTCAGCTGAAGGTTGTTCTTCTCTTGTTTGGGAATGAGGTAAAAAGTAAGTAGCACCATTCTCTTTTGTAAAATCATCGAGTAAAATGGTTACTCCTAAATTGGTTATGTAGTTTGGAATAATTCTAGGACTATCAACATGAATTCTTTTGCTAAAATTACTTGTTTCAGGGGGCATTGAAGAAGAAGTATAAGCATAGACGATAGAACCTTCTCCTAGAGCAGTCTCTATTGGTTCTGTCACCAAAGGGAGGTCAAATAAATCTGTAAAAACCTCGTCGTATAAAGAACAAAGTAGTACCATTCCGAAATCTGAATATTCATTACTGTTATGGTATTCAGTTTCTTTTTGAATTGCCTCTTCTAAGCTAATTTTTGCCCTTTTAATAAACTCTGGTGGTAAAGCATTTCTAACGATGCTGTAGCCTTGGGTTTCAATTTCATGTTTAAATTTTTCCTTATCAAACATACAGTTACAAGTTAATTTTGTCTTTCACAATGTACAAAGGTCTGTTTTGTACTTCTTTTAATATTCTACCAATGTAAATGGAAGCTAGGCCAACAACAAAAATTTGTATTCCTCCCACGAATAGGATCAATGCAATGGTAGAAACATAACCTGATTGAAAATCTATAAAGTAGACTTTCATAAAAGTCAATACGATAAGGCTTAGAAAACCAATAATGGCAATCAACATTCCAATATAGGCAGACCATCTAAGTGGTAAGTCTGAAAAGGAAACAATTGATTCCATCGCCATATTTAGACGTTTCCTAAAATTATAAGAACTTTTACCCTCGATTCGATCCTGACTTTCAATAGGGATGTATTTTTTGTCAAAACCAATCCAGCTCTCTAAGCCTGGAATGTATCTTGCTTTCTCAGTCAATTCATTATAGGAGTCAACAAATTTTCTACTCATTACCCGTAGAGTAGCAACATTTAATGGAGTATTGTCTCCAGTTAATTTATTCAAAATATAGTTGAACAACATAGAACTCCATGATTTTGCGAAGGAGTCTTTACGCTCATTTCGCAATCCATAAACAACTCCAGTGTCAGGTTCTTTTACAATGACGTGGAGCAGTTTTAGTATTTCCTTAGGTGGGTCTTGTTGGTCAACGTTAATCATACAAACGTAATCTCCTGTGCTTGCTTTATATCCTGCAGAAAGCGCAATGTGTTGGCCAAAATTTCTAGAGAGGAAAATGACTTTTACATATGAATGATCAGAAGCAATTTTTTTCAATATCTCTTCATCTTTAGAAGAGCCACCATCTACCACAAAAATAATTTCGTGAAGAATACAAGGAGTGTAGTTAATTTTACCGACCGCTTCAACAAACCTTTCCGCTAGGGAAGAATCATAATAGATTGGTGTAACAACCGATAATTTCATTGAAGAAGTCAAGGTATAAAATTTTACTACAAAATAAGCTAAAATTACTGGAAGTCACTTAGAAATTGGCCCGAATCAGTAAGCATATTTTTTGTTGTTCTTCTTGAGTTAAATTATAAAAGAATGGCAACCTAACGAGGCAGTCAGAGTAATGATCTGAATACTTTAGTTCATCTCCTTCATACTTTGAAGTATAAAAAGGACTTTTGTGAAGTGATAAATAATGGAATACAGCACCAATTCCTTGATTCGATAGGATCTGAATCAATTGTTTTCGCTCATCTGGATTGTTACAAACCAAGTAAAACATGTGAGCATTGTTCGTAGAATATTCAGGGATACTTTGTGTTTTAAGAGAAATACCTTTTAATTGATCTTGGTAGAAGTTCCAGATATCAAGTCTTTTTTGTTGGATGATTTTAATGTTTTCTAGTTGAGCCCATAAAAAGGCAGCAATTATTTCTGAAGGTAAAAAAGATGATCCAATATCTACCCAACCATACTTATCAATTTCTCCTCTGAAAAAAGCAGAGCGATTGGTACCTTTTTCCCAAATTATCTCAGCTCTTTCAATGAACTGTTCATCATTAATTGCCAATAATCCACCTTCTCCTGAAATGATGTTTTTTGTTTCATGGAATGAAAAAGCTGCCATATGACCAATACTTCCTAATGCTTTTACTTCTCCATTTGGAAATGTATACGTATTCTCAATTGCTTGAGCAGCATCTTCAATTACGAACAAATTGTATTTCGCTGCAAGCTCCATGATTTTATGCATATCAGAAGCTACTCCTGCATAATGAACTGGAATAATTGCCTTTGTTTTTTTGGTGATTAGAGTTTCAATTTTATCTTCATCAATACCGGGGTGATCTTCTCTACTATCGCAGAAAATGATTTTGGCCCCTCTTAATACAAATGCATTTGCAGTAGAAACAAAAGTATAAGAAGGCATAATAATTTCATCTCCTTCTTGAACATTTATAAGTATTGCTGCCATTTCTAGGGCGTCAGTACAAGAAGTAGTTAGTAAGGCTTTTTTGATGCCGTAGTTGCTTTCAAAAAACTGTTGACACTTCTTGGTAAAAACACCGTTTCCGGAAATTTTCTGACTATCAACTGCTTCTTTAATATAATCTGTCTCTTTTCCAGTAAGATGTGGTTTGTTGAATGGAGTATTTTTCATTAAATAGAGTTAGTCAAATGAGGAGCAAAGTCATAATAAATAAGATGAAGCATCGTGAATGATGAAATAATTAATTTTATAAGGCTACTTTTAAAATTAATTATATTGGAACTTTAAATAGCTATTATGTCTAAGAATTATTTTAAATGTGAAAGTATTAATTGATTTTTAATGGAGCTAAATTTTGAGAAACTAATTTGGGATTCTGAATTCTTTAATATGAAGATCGGCCGGGTAAACGGAGATTTAGAAAACGAGAATGATATTAAGAAGATTGAATCGTTATTGGCTGATAACGAGGTAGATTTGTCGTACTTCTCCACTCAAAAGGAAATTTCTCAATTGATTTCTAGCAGTAAACGCTATGAATTTAAATTAGTTGATAAAAAGACGACTTATTTTAGGGAGATGTACTCAGAAAATGAACTGAGTGCTGATCTTTCTTCCTATTCATCAAAGACTTCAAATAGTAAATTAGACAATCTTGCCATTCAAAGTGGAGTCTTCTCTCGATTTAACGTCGATAAGAAAATTGAAAAACAAAAGTTTGAGGAATTATACAAATTGTGGATTAGTAAATCACTTACAAGAGAAATCGCAAAAGAAGTATTGGTTTACAAAATGGAAAATGAAATAGTTGGATTTGTGACCTTAGCAATAAAGGGAGACGATGCCTTTATTGGAATAATTGCAGTTGACGATACGAAAAGAGGAAATGGTATAGGGGCGAATTTAATGAAAGGCGCTGAAAATTGGTTTTACAAAAACAATTTCGACTTACTACGTGTTGTTACACAGGGTGACAATTTCTCCGCTTGCAAGTTTTATGAAAAATGCGGATACAGTATCGAACAAAAAGAATTCTTTTACCATATCTGGAAAAAATAAAGAAGAATAATCTCTGAAACTAGAGTGTTTAAAAACTAAATATTTTCAGTTCGATTGACTAAGAAACTTGGACGTTCCTTTACCTTATCAAATACCTTACCTAAGTAAATTCCTAGTACGCCAAGAGTTAAAATAATAATGCCTGATAGAAACCATATGGATAAAATCAGACTTGTAAAACCAAGTTGGAATATATCACCTTTTATATAAAGTATCAGATAGTAAATACCCATAATAAAGGAAAGAAACGAAATGGTAACTCCACATTTTATGGTAATTCTTAATGGTTTATCCGAAAAAGCAATGATATTATTGAATGCAAGAGCAATCAGTTTTTTAAGAGAGTAAGAAGACTTACCCTCTTCTCGTTCCGAATGATTTACCTGAATGCTTGTTTTATTAAATCCAACCCATTGAATCATAGTGGGGAAATACCGAATTTGATCTTTCATAGAAAGCACTGCTTCAATTGCCTTATAATGATAAAGGCCAAAATTAGCTATGGTATGATCTTGTTTTGTATCAGTTAAATAACCTAAAGTCCGGTAAAACATTTTTGAACCTAATCTTTTGAAGAAACTATCTTTTCTTTCATGCCTGCTAGCAAAAACAATTTGAAAGCCTTCTTTAGCTTTTTGAATAAGTTTCGGAATTTCCTCGGGAACATCCTGTAAGTCACAATCCATTACGATTACCCATTCTCCTGTGCTATATGAAAGCCCGCAGGTAATTGCATAGTGTTGTCCGAAGTTTCTGGATAGCTCAATTGCTTTTACTTTACTGTTTTCAGCGCAAACTTCTTGTAATACTTCCCATGTTTCGTCATCAGACTTATCGTCCACTAGAATCAATTCATAATCTAGCTTTAGGCCCTTAAAAACACTATCGATTCTCTTGTTCAGTTCTTTGGCTACATTTTTACACGCATAAAAAGGAACAACAATTGAATAGATGGGCTTTTTCATAATTCACTATAAGTTTACAATTTTAAGCTTTATATCTTATTTCCTATTAAAATCAGCCTAACAAGTTTTTATTGTAAGATCGAAAAATCATCTAACTTAATAGCTAATCTTGTATTGAAGTTTTAGCATGAACGATCAGTATGAAAAAATGGAATAATACTTTACTACTAGTTTTTTTGTTGGCATTGCTTA
>JAESST010000445.1 GCA_016763995.1 Flavobacteriales bacterium
ATTGGATTTTGTGTTGCCTAAACAAAAAACGGCTTTGGCAAATTGTAGGTTTTGCCCGCCGTTGTTACCGACTTTTCCTGCATTGCTTCTAATAAAGCTGATTGCGTTTTGGGAGGAGTTCTGTTAATTTCATCCGCCAAGACTAAATTAGAGAAAAGTGGCCCCGGAATAAATTTAAAATTTCTTGATTCATCCAATATTTCTGAACCAATAATATCAGAAGGCATAAGGTCCGGAGTGAACTGAATTCGATTGAAGCTTAATCCAAGAGCTTCTGAAACAGTATTAACCAATAAGGTTTTAGCTAAACCTGGTACTCCTACTAAAAGACAGTGACCATTACTAAAAATTGAAATCAAGAGATTCTTTACAACATCTTTCTGACCAACGATTACTTTCCCAATTTCTTGACTGAGCGAATTGTATTTTTCTACTAATGCATCAACTGCTGCTGCATCTGAATTATAATTTCCCATCTATTCTTCGCTATTTTCAATCCAAGCTTGCATTAAATTACAACCATCAGAGTATTTCTTATCTATCTTAATATATGTCCTAGTAACCGCTTCTTTCATCCATTCTTGTAAAGCTACTTGTTCTTTTTCTGCCAATGCCGCGCTTTTTATCTTCTGATAATCTTTCGTTAAACTAGCTCTGTGTGGTTCCGTTTGTTTGTTCAATTTAATAATTCTATAACCAGGCTTAGCTCTAGGATCACTAGCAAAACAGACTTAGAAATATCATTAACTTCCATGTTATCAATGACAAAAAACAATGACGGATCTAAATCATCCATTGCAGTCATTGAACTTCCGTTCTGAGGATTCACCATAATCCCGCCATTTTTAGTGGTCTCTTCATTCTCAGAGAATTTTCTTGCAGCCTCTTCAAAGCTGTACTTCCCTTCTTCTATCAAGTTAGAAATGCTATCTAGCTTTCCTTTTGCCTCCGCAAAAGATGCTTGATCTTGTTTCGCCTTTAATAAAATATGCCTTACATTAACTTTTGCCCCTCTTCTTTCTATCAATTGAATAATATGGTATCCGTACCTCGTTTTTATAATTGAAGATACATTCCCTTCTTTCAATTTAAATGCTGCAGCACTAAATTCAGGTTCAACTTCTGCTTTTCCAACAAAACCGATTTCTCCTCCCTTTAACGCTGAACCTTTATCTTCCGAATAGAGAACCGCTAATGTGGAAAATTTCTCTCCCTCATTTACTCTCTTTCTATAATTATTTAATTTCCCTTTTACCTCTCGAATTGCTTCAGGAGAGGTTTTGGTATTCACAACAATTTGAGCAATTTCTACTTCTGCATTCATCAAAGGAAGACTGTCTTTTGGTATTTTTTTAAAGTAGGATCTTACCTCCTCAGGAGTCACTGAAAGTCCAGCACCGATCTCCGATTGCATCGTCTGTATTGTTAATTGCTCTCGTAACGACTCTCTAAATTCATCTTTAATTTTTGAAATCGATTTCTTGTAGTAGGATTCCATTGCTTGTTCTGAACCATGCTGAGTAATATAGTATCTAATCCTTCTATCTAATTCTGAATCAACACGCCCTTCTCCGATTTCTACACTATCTAATTCAGCCTGATTCAATAACATCTTAGAGTAGAATATATCTTCTAAAATCTCACATTTAAGATCATCGGATGCAGCACCGCCTTGTGCTAGAAAACTTGCATACTTCGTCTCTAATTCTGATTTTGTAGCAATTTCATTACCAATTACAGCAATAACTTCATCTAAAACGATCCCTTCCTGAGCTTTCACACTAATACATAATAATAGTGTTAGAACAGTGCAAATTAATATCTTATTCATAAATTTCATATTCTTCTTTTAGCGTTGCAGCTTCAAAAATTTCTTGCTTTACCCTTGATATGAGCTCAATTTTACGCTTGTTTAAGATGATTCCTCTTAACTCATTCCTAACCCAAGAAAAAGCAGCAATATCTCCTTTTGACTTTAAATCAAAAACCTGAATTAACATAATTTTCAAGCTATCTTCAAGAATGTTTTTTCCTCTTGTAAGGTTAAGGTTTTTATCAGCTGAGATATTCGTTAATTCCTTAATTTTTGTCAAAGGGATCCAAGTGTTAGTATCCAATTGACAGGCACTAGCAAATTGGGAACAATATTCTATAAGCTCCTCTTTGTAGTAAGCATTGTCTTTAAACAACCAATATTCTAATGAATCCTTTTGAGGAGCCGATGCAATGCGAGAAATGAAAACGCCCTTTACTATCCCTTCTTTTAGCTTAAAGTTTTCCTTATGCTGTAAAAAGTATTCTTTCAACTCTTGATCAGAGGTTGTAGTATCTAACTTCTGCTTTACAAGTTGATTTTCGAAAGCATAAATTAATAGTGAATTTTTATAACTTTCTAACTGTTCCTCAAAATTCGCCTGCTTCTCAGGTAAATTATCAAGTGCTTTTTGAAGTAAGAGTTGCTCCTTTACCCAATTGTCCACAAAAGACCTAAGCTTCGCAATACTATCTTCTTCATTCTCTGAATTAATCAGACTAATAACATCTTCACGATATAAATATTCATCACCTACTCTTGCCAAGACTTCCTTCTTCTCATCTTCTCCCAAAGAGCATGAAGAGAGAGATAAAATTGCAAAAAAAGTAACAAGTATAATTCTCAAGCTTATTGATTTAATTCAGCCTTCAATGCTTTAAGTACTTTTTTATCTACAGTATAAGAATATTTTTCTTTTAAACTAATAATCCATTCCTTTTCTAAATAGTTCTGGTAATCTGATGTGATTAAACCTCTAGAATCTTCCAAAGTCTTGTAACTAGGCTCAATCACTTCTTTAATTTCAACAAAATAAATTCTTTTCTTTGATTCGATATTTTTTGAAATACCTTTTATCCAATCTACTTGATCAACAGTTTCATCATCTCCTTTAAGGTATTTTCTCTTTTCATATCTTAAATTCAATTGAGAAGGTCGATTGATTTCCTCTATTATTTCGTCAATCTCAACTCCTTTCTTCAACATTGCTTTTACTTGATCTGCTATTTTAGCATTTAGTGCTGAATATACAATTGCATCAACTCTTTTATCCCACTTATAACTTTCTTTTTTGTTGTTATAAAACTCATCTAAACCTGTTGTATCTTTTACAGCCTTACTCCAAACTAACTCATCTGTTAGATTAAATAACAAAATACCGTCATGATATTCACCCATAAGCGCCTTAAAGTCAGGATATTCCTCGTCTAGTTTAGAATCCTTGTAAGCTAAAAGTCGATTTTGAACAAATGTGCTGTATTTACTTACAACCAAAACGCTAGGATCAATTGATTTCCTTTTTTGTTGTTATAAAACTCATCTAAACC
>JAESST010000446.1 GCA_016763995.1 Flavobacteriales bacterium
GTGTTCTTCAGGAATGCTCATCTGAGCATTAACTCCTTCTTTAGCGAGATAAGTTCTCCCAAAAATATTTAATTCATTCCATTCTTTATAAAGCTCATCTCTCAGTTCTTGCGGCTTATTAATAATTACATACCGGTAAAATGAAACAGTCTTTCGCTTAAAGGGTTCAGCCATTAGCTTCTCCTTTAAAATTTTCTTGTCATACTTGTTATATAGCTCCATTCGCTAAACTTTAGATGAAGCAAAGTTACATAAAGGGGGAAGGCTTATAAAATGAGATTTATCATGTTTTAATAGTTATTTACCAGAGTTCAATTATTAGTTAGAAATTTAGATTTTCATAGTGGCAATATACAAGCGGATTTTTAGAAATATAGCAGGCTATATTTTAAAGGTTCAACGCCGTAGATTGTTATTTCTGAGAAAGCTTTCATAGATCCGTAGCTAAACAGCAATCTCTTTCTGTATTCTTAAGAAGAACCATGCTCAGGTTATTATATAAAAGCATTCTCTTTCCTATTTTTGGAACCTATAAAATAAAAATATGATACTAGTATTAGGCGCCGGGGGGCAAGTAGGAAGTGAGTTGGTAGAAAAGCTAAGAGCCAAGCATGGGAATGAGAAAGTGGTGGCGTCAGATATACGAGAAGTTGGGAACAGTGAAGGGCCGTTTGAGGTATTGAATGCTTTGGATAAGGACAAATTACATGAGATTGTAGAGAAATATAAGATAGAGGAGATCTATCATTTAGTAGCTCTACTTTCGGCAACTGCGGAGAAGAATCCTAAGTTTGGTTGGGAGCTTAATATGGACAGTTTATTTTATGTGCTAGACTTAGCAAAAGATAAAAAGATAAAAAAAGTGTTTTGGCCAAGTTCTATTGCTGTTTTTGGTCCAAATACTCCAAGGGAAAACACACCACAGCATACTGTTACAGACCCTACAACAGTATATGGAATCAGTAAGCTTTCAGGAGAGAGGTGGTGCGAATATTATGCAAATAACTATGGTATAGACGTGAGGAGCATCCGATATCCTGGTTTAATTGGCTATAAGAGCATGCCAGGAGGAGGGACGACGGATTATGCAGTAGACATTTACCATAAAGCATTGGAAAGTGGATCTTATGAGTGTTTCTTAGAAGAAGACACTTATTTACCAATGATGTACATGGAAGATGCGATTCGAGCAACAGTTGAATTAATGGAAGCTCCTTCTGAAAATATTAAAATTCGATCAAGTTATAACCTAGGAGGTATTTCTTTTTCTCCTAAAAAAATTGCGGAGGAGATAAAGAAACAAATTCCCAGCTTCAAAATAAGCTATACTCCAGACTTTAGGCAAAGTATTGCGGAGAGTTGGCCTAAAAGTATAAATGATAGTGCTGCTCAGAATGATTGGAATTGGGAGATGGAATACGACTTGTCTAAAATGACTTTGGATATGATTAAGAATTTGAAGTAGAACCAAGTGAACTAAAAATCTTTTACTACTTTTAAGGACTATTTACAAAATATGAAGTTTTTAGGGACAATAATTGCGCTAGTTTTTTTAATTCAAAATATTAATTCACAGTCATTTGAGTTGAACGGAGTAGATACAATTAATAAGATAGATGTCAATAGGAAGCGTCAAGGTTATTGGATGATAAAAGCTAAAGCTCCTAAACTTAGGGGTTATCCTGCTGGAAATTTAATAGAAGAAGGAACTTATAAGAATAGTAGAAAATTTGACCTTTGGAAAAAATATTTTCCTTCTGCTAAGCTGAGAAGTGAAATTACTTACAAAGGAAGCCGTCCTTTTGGAAAGTATACTTTGTATTATGAAAATGGGAATGTAGAAGAGGGAGGAAATTGGGAAAGGACAAAAAACACTGGAGATTTTAAACGCTACCATGAGAATGGGGAAGTAGCCCAACAATTTACGTTTACCCCTGGCGGAAAAAGAACAGGAAAGCAAACTTATTTTTATCCAAATGGAAAGGTAAGGTTAGAAGGAACTTGGAGTGAAGGACTGGAATCAGGAGAAATGAAGGAGTATTTTGACAATGGAGATTTAATGGCGGTGAAGTTCTTTAACAATGGGGAGATGGATCCAGCGAAGTTTGAGTCTTATGCACCTAAGACAGCTCATAAGGATGCTGTAAAAGAAATGATTAATGAAGGTAAAGACATTAAGGTAACAGCTTCTAAAGGTGATGCTCCTAACCGAGGAGGTTTCGATGGAAATGGCTATAAGAAATTATATAATAGGAATAAACAGATTACTAAAGACGGAGTATTTAAAGCTTATCGTTTGATGGATGGGAAACATTACAAATATGATGAGAATGGATTGATGATTTCCATAATGATTTTTAAAGGTGGGAGATTCGTTGGTAATGGTGTAATAGAAAAAGATATGTAAGGAGCTAGATACTTCACTAAAAGCCTATCTGAATAACGCAGATGGGCTTTTTTTTGCTTTCATTTTCAAGCGAATAATGCTTTTCTTTGTGGTTAGTTAAACCATAGAAAATACGAGCTAAAATGGAACCACAAATAACTCTGTACAATACCCTAAGCAGAAATAAAGAAATATTCAATCCGATTGATAAAGAAGTAGTTGGAATGTATGTTTGTGGCCCAACGGTTTATGGCAATGCTCATTTAGGTCACGCAAAATCATATGTTTCATTTGATTTAATTTACCGCTACCTTTCACATGTTTACCCTAAAGTTAAGTATGTTCAGAACATTACTGATGTAGGACACTTAACAGATGATGCAGATGAAGGGGATGATAAAATTGCAAAACAATCTCGTTTAGAAAAGATAGATCCAATGGCTGTAGTTGAACGTTATATGTACAATTACTTCAGAGATATGGATGCATTGAATGTAAAACGAGCAGATATTTACCCGCGCCCATCTGGTCACATTCCTGAACAAATAGAAATTATAGAAAGCTTGATTGAAAAAGGCTTTGCTTATGAAGTTAATGGTTCGGTCTATTTCGATGTGCAGCAATATGATAAGACATATGATTACGGGAAGTTATCAGGAAGATCTATAGAGGAAATGTTAGAAGGTGCAGCAAATAGAACATTAGCGGCACAATCAGAAAAGAAAAATGGTTTTGATTTTGCGCTTTGGAAGAAAGCAGACCCATCTCATTTAATGCAGTGGAACTCTCCTTGGGGAAAAGGATTTCCTGGTTGGCATATTGAATGTACAGTAATGAGTCAGAAATATTTAGGTGAAAACTTTGATATTCATGGAGGAGGTTTAGAAAATCAATTTCCTCATCATGAATGTGAGATTGCTCAAGCTGAAGCACATACAGGCAAAGCATTTGCGAACTATTGGTTGCACAACAACATGGTAACAATCAATGGCCAAAAAATGGGCAAATCTTTAGGGAATGGAATCTTTTGTGCTGAACTTTTTACAGGAGAAAACCATCAGCTAGACAGAGCTTATTCTCCAATGACTGTTCGTTTTTTCATTTTACAATCTCATTACAGAAGCACATTAGATTTTTCAAATTCAGCTTTAGAGGCATCGTCTAAGGGCTTCGACCGTTTGCAAAAAGGAGTACTTAGATTAAATGCTTTGGTGGCATCAGATAAATCATCGATAGACATTTCATCTGTTAAATCATCAATTTATGATGCAATGAACGATGATTTTAACTCTCCAATAGCCATTGCAGGTCTTTTTGATGGACTAAAGTTGATCTCTGCTGTTGAAACGGGTAAAGAATCTATTTCAGCTGCTGATTTGGAAGAATTGAAAGAGTTGTACCGTACTTTTTTCTTTGATATTCTGGGCTTACAGTTAGAAGATAATTCAACAGAAAGCAATGAAGTTACAGATGAATTAATGTCGTTAATTCTTGATTTTAGAAAAGCAGCTAAAGAGCAAAAAGATTGGTTAACAGCAGATAAAATTAGAGACAAGTTAAAAGAATTGAACATAGGAATAAAGGACAGTAAAGATGGAGCGACTTGGGAGTTTGAAGGCTAGAATACTAGGTCTAATTATAATAGTATGCTTAATAGCCTGTGGTGGGGAAGAGAAATCACCTTCAAAGAATCAAAACAAGCGGAAAGTAGAAAGGAAAAAGGTAGAACGTCCTAATTTTAGTTCAGATTCAACCTATGCTTTTATCCAAAAGCAAGTAGATTTTGGACCGAGAGTACCAAATACAAAGGCACATGTTGAGGCTGGAAATTATTTAGCCGCAAAGTTAAAGTCATATCAATTAGAAGTAATTGAGCAAGAGGCTCAAGTTGTAGCTTTTGATAATACAAAGCTTAACATTAAAAATATTATTGGCATTTATAAACCTGAATTGAATAATAGGGTGTTGTTATTTGCTCATTGGGATAGTCGTCCTTTTGCAGATAATGATGATGAACGCCAAAGGGAGCCAATCATGGCCGCCAATGATGGAGGAAGTGGGGTTGCTATTTTATTAGAAATTGCACGTCAAACTCAGATCGTAAAACCTAACATTGGAGTAGATATTATTTTCTTTGATGCTGAAGATTATGTAGATAATTCAGGGTCAATAGAAGATTACTGTTTAGGAAGTCAGTACTGGGCGAAGAACTTACACAAGGAAGGGTATACCGCAAATTTTGGAATTCTTTTAGACATGGTTGGGGCGAAAAATGCTCTTTTTGGCAAAGAGTTCAATTCTATGAAATATGCCTCTGCTTATGTCAACCTTGTTTGGAATATTGCTGCGGATTTAGGACATCAACAACATTTTGACCCAAGACCAACCCGACATGTTGGAATTGATGACCATGTATATGTCAATGAAATTGCAAATATTCCAAGCATTGATATTATTCAATACGACCCTGCAACAAGATCTTTTGCTCCTCACTGGCATACACATGATGATAACATGGATGTCATTGATAAAGCTACTTTACAAGCAGTTGGAGAAACAGTTTGGGCGGCCGTTTTAGAAGAAGGGAAATAGTTCTAGATTCTTTCTTTTTTCTTTTCACTTTTGCTTAACTTCAAAGTTGAATAAATTAATAATTTTTCATGTCAGAAGATAAAAAAATACTTTGGTTATTAGATGCTTATGCCTTGATATATAGAGCGCATTTTGCATTTAGCCAGAACCAAATGATTAATTCGAAAGGATTAAATACATCAGCAATTTATGGCTTTACAACAACCTTGTTTGACGTATTAACAACTCATAATCCAACGCACATTGCTGTTGTTTTTGATACGAGTGTTCCAACCACTAGACACATAGAATTTCCTGCATACAAGGCAAATCGAGAAGAAACTCCAGATGATATTAGACTGGCTGTGCCTTACATTAAAAAGATCATCAAGGGCTTTAATATTCCAACTCTATATTCTGATGGATTCGAGGCAGATGATGTGATTGGAACATTAGCAAAGAAAGCGGAGAAAGAAGGTTTTACCACTTACATGATGACTCCTGATAAGGATTTTGGACAGTTAGTGAGTGAAAATATATTCATGTATAAACCCTCCCGAATGGGTAATAAGGCTGAGGTTTGGGGAGTAGAAGAGGTGTGTAAACGATTTGAAATTGAAGACCCATTGCAAGTAATTGATTATTTGGGCATGTGTGGCGATGCAGTGGATAACATACCAGGCATTCCGGGGGTAGGAGATAAAACGGCAAAAATATTCCTGAAAAAATATGGGAGTATGGAAGGTTTGTTGGAAAATACTGCTGACCTAAAAGGGAAGATGAAAGAAAAAGTTGAAGGATCTAAAGAATTGGCTTTACTTTCAAAGAAATTGGCGACAATCATTCTTGACGTTCCAATAGAGTTTGATGCAAACGATTTAAAACGAGATCCTCTAGATAAGAAAGAGCTAACAGCAATATTTTCTGATGTAGAATTTAGGACGTTGAGCAAGCGTATTTTGGGAGAAGAAGTTGCAATCGCTGCAGGGGTTAAAGGGCAAATGGATCTATTTAGTGCAGGAGCCTCTAGCGCGAATTCACCAGAACAAGAAGAGCCAGTTTTAGTAGAACATAAGACCTTAGAAAATACAGATCATAACTATCAACTAGTTCAATCCGAAGGAGAAATTAATACATTAATAAAGCTCTTAACCGATTCTAAAACCTATTGTTTTGATACAGAAACAACGGGAGTTGACGCCATTACAGCTGAACTTGTAGGATTAGCATTTTCAGTAAAGAAAGGGGAGGCCTATTATGTGCCTGTTTCATCAGATCAAAAAGAAGCAGAAGCTCTCATGAACAAGTTTAAATCTGTTTTTGAAGATGAACATAAAGAAGTGATTGCACAAAACTTAAAGTATGACTTAACAATACTAAAGAATTACGGGATTGAACTCGAAGGAAAGTTCTTTGATACGATGATAGCCCATTACTTGTTGGAGCCGGATCAAAAACATGGAATGGATATATTGGCAGAGAACTACTTGGCATATAAACCACAATCAATAGAAACGTTGATTGGTAAAAAGGGTAAGAATCAAGGGAACATGCGTGATGTTGAGGTGGAGAAAGTTTGTGAGTATGCAGGTGAAGATGCAGATATAACGTTCCAATTGAAAGAGATTTTTGAGAAGGAATTGGGGAATGGAGACATTCGGAAATTATTCGATGAAGTTGAAATGCCACTGATTCCCGTTTTAGCAGCAATGGAATACGAAGGGATTAACTTAGACTGTGACACGCTTGCAAATTTTTCAGTTGAATTAGGGACATCTATAGATGTATTAAATAAAGAAATAATTGAATTAGCGACAACAGACTTTAATGTAGATTCTCCAAAGCAATTAGGACAGGTATTGTTTGAAGTTCTGGAAATAGATGCAAAAGCAAAAAAGACAAAGACAGGTCAATATTCTACTTCTGAAGAA
>JAESST010000447.1 GCA_016763995.1 Flavobacteriales bacterium
CAGAGTGTGTGTATATATGTGGTGACTACCCGGTCCTCCTCCTTAAAAAGCACGATCTTTATATTGCGATATAAACCCCCAACCCATTATATCGTCTCTAATCGCCCATATAAAGCCGAAAAACCGGGAACTGACTCTCAATTGGCGGCTTTTGATGTAGTATATTATGCTGGGGATTGTAATGCGGGAAGTAAAACTATTGCCGTTAACTTACCAAATGACGAAGAAATTCAATTGAAAAAAGGAACAAGAAGATCACAGTTAAAAAATGCGATGCAAGCAAAATTTGATCGAATTCTTATTCCGATAGCAGGTGTGTTGATTGATGAAAGCCAACGTTCATATATTAATTTCGATGCGTTTTTTGCGAATACTATGTTTCATGAAGTAGCACATGGATTGGGAATTAAAAATACTCTTGATGGAAAGGGAACTGTAAGAGCAGCATTGAAAGAACATGCTTCCGCATTAGAAGAAGGGAAAGCAGATATTTTGGGATTATATATGATAACAGAATTACACGCA
Source organism: Flavobacteriales bacterium (assembly GCA_016763995.1). GTDB lineage: Bacteria > Bacteroidota > Bacteroidia > Flavobacteriales_E > Vicingaceae > NORP294. Next base: position 526 of record JAESST010000447.1, read on the forward strand.
AAAGGAGAAATCGAAGGGGATTTAAAATCTTACTATACCACTTTTATGGCGAGTATTTTTAGATCAGTTCGATTTGGAACTTCTTCTGCTCATGGAAAAGCAAACATGATTCGTTTTAACTTCTTTAAAGACCAAGAAGTTTTTGTGCGTTCTGAAAAAGGAACCTACAAAATCAATTACGATAAAATGACGGAAGCAATGAATGCACTTTCAGCGAAGATCCTGAAATTACAGGGAGACGGGGATTACGAAGGGGTAGCTGCATTAGTAACTTCAGAAACAGTTATCAAGGAAGATCTTCAATCTGATTTAGATCGTTTGACTGATTTAGGTATACCTGTAGACGTAGTATTTGAGCAAGGAGTAGATGTGTTAGGGCTTTAGAATAAATTTTGATCAAAAAACGGAAAGGCGAATCAAATCTGATTCGCCTTTTTTTTTAACTCTCAGTGTATCTTAATTGAATGTGAGTTAACGTTTTCTCTCTTCTTTGAGTAAAAAATTTTCAATTTTGATACTCTTAGACTTCCCTTTTATTTTATAAAACACTTTAATGGTTTCATTGTTAAAATTATAATCAGTAGAATTTATTTTCAAGTTTGCTTTTACTTGATACTTGTGTTGCTCCGAATTTTTAATCAATTTTGAATTCAATTTTACCCGTTGATATTCATTATATTTCAAAATAACACTATCGAGTTCAATAGTTGTTTTGGAATCTAAATCAATTTGGTAACGAATCGTCAAAGGGGCAGATCTAATTCCAGGAATCGTTGCAGTTTTAACAGTTTTCAAAACACCAGCTTGCTGTACACACCCTATTAGAAAAAGGAAACTTATAAAAGCTAAAAATTTCATTTTACTCTACAATTATTTTTGTGGTCAAACTCTTGCTATCATTGGTGACTTTTACCAAATAAAGCCCTTTTGCAAAAGCAGTCAAATCTATTTGGTGGTTCGTTGCAGGGCCCTAAAATTCGATCACCACGCTTCCTATTAGATTATAAATAAGAACATGACTTTCACCCGATAATTGACTTAAGTCTAATGTGAATTCTTTATTTGTTGTTGGATTGGGGTACGTATTAACCAAATTTGAAGCTAATTCGGTTGTTTCAAGTCCTACTCCAATAGTATTAATAGGTGTTTGCCATAAGCCTCTTCCAAATGTAGCTGCTCTTAAAACATCTATTGCATAATTAATTTCAATATCATTTACGATTACATTTGGCAAGCCAACGCCTAATAAATTCCAGTCTATAGTTACTATATCCCAATGGTATACTCCAAGGTCTGTTGCTAAAAACAACTCTTCAGTAAGTGTTCCCGTTTTATATAAAATCTTGTGAGAAGGAATATTAGGTAGCTGCCCAGTAATATTAGACCAAGTAGTACCTCCATTTATAGATTTATAAATTTTGTTGGCTGTATATCCGGAATATACAATGTATACTATTTGATTGTTAGTAGGATGTAATTCAACACTTTTGATCGTTCCTGTTGCAGGTATATTAACAGTTGTCCATGAGGTTCCTCCATTTATCGTTTTTCTTAATCCATTACTTCCACCAACATAAATCACGTTCGTATCGTTTGCAGCAATCTTAATAGATTCAATATTATTAACACTTGCATTTAGATTTGTCCAAGTGTCACCCCTATCGGTAGATTTAAAAAGGTCACTAAATCCTCCGTAAATTGAGCTTGGATTAATTGGGTTTATTTCTAGTCGCCATACAAAAGGAGCGCCCGCTGGGGTAGTTAATGAACTTGAAGTATTAAATCCGTCAGTTGTCCGATTTAATAAGCCCGCTTGACTACATGTCCACGCAATATTTGTGTCAGAATAGTCCCAAAGGCTTTCAACCCCGTCAGATCCTGGATTTCTACCATAGAAATTTGTGCCATTATATTGAGCAATGTCATTATCTTGGGCTCCAGCTAATAAGAAGTTGGGCTGTTGCGGAGTCCCGTCAACGTTATAATATTGGGTAATTCCAAGACCGGGAGATAAATCTCTCCATGGTGTACTGCCTGATGCATCTCCAATAAACACACCCCCATCGTTTGCTGAATATGCAATATTGGTTCCTGGAACAAATTGCATATCATGATGATCTGAATGCACGTAAAAGAACGGGTTCCCACTTGTCCAGTAGCCATCTAAATACTTTTGCCATGTGCCACCTCCGTCGAGAGACCTCCATCCCTCAACGCCTCCAACTAAAACCAAATCCTTGTTTAAAGGAGAAACAGCAATTGTTGTGTTATACCCTCCCTGAGAATCATAACCTGAAATTGAACCCGCCATATTCCAAGTCGTACCATCGTTTATTGAGATATTTATACTACCAAATCCATCTACAAGGTAGATAAGCCCTGTATCAATAGGAGTCAATGCAATATCTAATCTTCCACTACTAGGGGTATTTAACGAACTCCAGCTAATTCCATTATTCGTAGACCTTAAAAAATTTCCACTTCTGTCGGTCGTAAATAAAGTAGTACTACTCCCTTCTTTATATTGGATATCGTTAAAAAATGAATTTACAGCTGTATAAACATTTGTCCAATTTATACCTCCATCATTGGATCTTTTAATATTGTTTTTAGTAGTTGCAAAAAGGATAGAAGTATTGTTTGGATCAATTAAAAGGTTGGAGATGATATCGTTTTGAACTAAGTTGAATTGTAAACCTGTTGGGTTCCAAGTCAAACCAGCATCTATTGATTTGAAAACCCCTAAGGATCGGTTTTGCATTCCATCAGCATCTCCAGTAGCGATGTAAATAATATTAGAATTGCTAGGATCAATTACGATATCCGAAATACCCATGTTCGGGAGCTGATCTGTTAAAGCAATCCAGCTTCCTCCGGCATTGCTAGACTTCCAAACCCCCCCACCAGGTGTTCCAACATAAATTGTATTAGTATCCGACCCTGAAATTGCGATGGTATTAACTCTGCCCATACCTGGATAAAATAAAATGGTTGAATTAGGTGGTGTAAATGGGCCAATTGCTGTCCATTGTGCTGCTTTTCTTGTTGATATAGAACTTAAGTATTTGTTATTCCTTTTCTTCTCAGCATTAAATACAGCCGCATTCTGGCTTTCATTTACAAAGCTTCCGTTTGGTAAAATTCTGTCTTTCCAGAAGTTCATCCATCGATCGAATTGTTTCACTTGCTTTTTACTTTTCCTATCAGTTTTAGAACGCAGGGGAGCAATTAGTGCCGACTCTTGCTGCACCACTTGATAATAATTGGCAGAATCATTTAAGGGAGCTTGCCTCCATGCTTGCTGCGCAGAACTAGCTAAACCGATTGCGATTAAGGATAAAAGGGTCAACGTTTTTTTCATGATGTAAATTTTGAAATCTAAAAATACATCGATTATATTGATAATCAATACAGCACTATTAGAGGCAATAGAGGAGAACTTATATTATTTGAAAGTAATAAGAGACAATAATGCAATCTTAGCCTATAGTTTTAGAATAATAACAGATTGCTTAATTCTTGTAGAATACAAGAATTAAAACTTAACCTGTAGTCTTAAATTAAGCTGACGAGAAGTCAAAAAGTTCGGTACAGCATACTGTTGGTTTGATACATCAGTCACCCACAAATAAGATAAAGTGTTGTTCTTTTGTAATAAATTGAAAATATCCAAGCCTATCCACACTGATTTTGAGTGCCGGAAAGGGCTTTTTGCAGAAAGCTTAGTGTCTTCGTTTAACAATTCTTTCGAAAATCCTAAATCAACTCTTAAGTATGCAGGAATTCTAAGGGTGTCTTTATATCTTTCATTAGAAGGAGGACCAAAAGGAAGCCCACTTCCATAATGGAAGGTCAAGTGCATTTGATAGCTTGGATTCTTTGGCAAATAATCTTGAAAGAATAGGCTCAACTTAAAACGTTGATCCGTTGGACGAGGAATATGTCCTGGTTTTATAACTCTAAAGCTTGCCGTATCTCTATTTACTGAAGAACCAGGCGTAATCTGTTCTCCATTTCCATTAAAATATTCAGTATAACTATCAGTACGAATGTCTTCTTGAATATTCATGAAGCCAATATTTAACCACGAATCAACGCCTTTTACAAATTCTCCATTAATCTTGAAATCTGCACCTACAGCAAATGCGTTTGCGCTATTTTCTGCATAATAGCGAATACGAACATTGTCAATTTCATAAGGTATAATGTTGTCCATCTTCTTGTAATAGGCCTCTCCAACAAATTTAAACGGACGGTTCCAAGCCTTGAAGTTATAATCAGCACCTAATACAAAATGGATGGATCGTTGAGCTTTTAAATCTTTGTTTAAGTTTCCTTCAAAGTCTCTTAATTCTCGATAGAATGGAGGTTGATAATAATATCCTGTGCTGAAACGAAACAAGAAATCCCTATCCCATTTTGGTTGAAAAGCAATGTTTGCTCGTGGGCTAATTACCGTTTCTTCATTCAAGTCCCAATAATTTGCTCGAACTCCCGCTGTAAAAATGTATTTATTTTCCGACTTGTCTTCCCATCGAAGTGTTCTTTGGAGATAGGCCATAGCTCGATTGGAGCTCAATGTATTTCTAGCTTTGAAAGAATTAAAGAGGGTTAATTTTTGAGCGCCAGTAGGAGCAACTCCCGGAGTACTTGGAGCTCTAGGAATTGAATACCCTGCAGAATCAATTAGATCCCATTCGCTCAAACGATCTTCAATGTTTTCATGTTGGAATTTTATGCCCCATTCATAGGTTCCATTCTTTTTAATCAATTTACCTCTGTGTTGAACATTAGCAACAGTTGCATCTAAATAGTTTCTTGCATGGTTTAAGTACGAGCCAATTCCTCTATTGAATGCGACATCACCAAAATTATCGTTGCTTAAATCTCTTTCTAGTTCATCGATGAAGTATTGTCCTAGGATATCAAAAGTCTCGGTTTCAAAAGAACGAAAGGCTGATGTGATCAGTTTTAATTCTAGATTTGGCTTGGGTTTGTATGTGTTGGTAATAGCTCCGAAGTAAGTTTCAAAATCTGTCAGCTCTTGGCCTTCGAAAAAGATTGTTAATCTCAATGCTTGTTGAATCGTACCAAAACCAGTTTCTCTGTTTTCAGGAATAAATTCATACTTATTTCGAGCATAGTTCCCTAAGAATCCAATTTCCCATTTTGAAGAAATATCATAGGTCATATAGGTTTGAATATCTGTAAAACTTGGACGATAATCTCCATCTGTATCTAAGCTTCCAAGCACATAGGCATTGCTTCTATACCGAACTCCACTAATGTGTGTAAATCGGTGGTTCCCTGGAGAACCCTCAATGTGAATAGATCCACCTTGAAGACCTCCTGTTACAGAACCTGCAAATTCATTCGGCTCTTTATATTCTACAGCCAAAACAGAAGACATTTTATCTCCGTATCGAGACTCAAAACCACCCGCAGAGAAATCAATATTTTTGATTAAGTCAGGGTTAATGAAACTAAGTCCTTCTTGGTTTCCACTTCTAATTAAAAAAGGGCGATAGATTTCAATGTCATTTACATAAACTAAATTTTCATCAAAACTTCCGCCTCTTACATTGTATTGAGAGGTCAATTCATTATTGGAAGAAACACCGGGTAATGTTTTAATAATTGCCTCAAAACTTCCATTCGGAGAAGGAATATATTTGATGTTTTTTGGGTCAACCGATTCCATGGGTTTATCTCTGTCTTTTTCTGCTTTTACTTCAACCTCGTTAATCTTATAGCTAGAGGTTTTCATGTTAACATTAAAAACTCTCGTTTCTCCTTCTTTCAAATTCACTTTCCATTGTTGCGCTTTGAAACTAATATGAGTAACATTTAGAATGATATCTTGGCCCATAGGAATTTCAATAGAATAGCTTCCATCACGATTTGAAATAACTCCTTCTGTATTTGAGCTTGTGGAGATGCTTGCTGCTTCAATAGCTTTCCCTTTGTCATCGGTCACTTTTCCACTTAATGTTGCATTTTGTGCAATACTCACAAAATGGAATAAGATTAAAACAATGAAGGAAATTAGAGGTTTCTTTATCACGGCGTCAAAAATAGTAAAATGTAGGCCTTAATTTAGTCTCCTCTTAACGCAGGAATCTTTTAATTTAGTGTACTCCTATGGATTTATCAGGTTATAATATTAGAGTGTATGGAATCTTGATGAATAATTGTGGAGAAGTCTTGCTTTCCAAGGAACATCGTTTCGGAAAAAAATTCACTAAATTTCCGGGAGGAGGACATAAGTTGGGGGAAGGTTTGCTTGATGGTTTGAAAAGAGAGTTCAAAGAAGAGCTGGGAATTTCGATTGGAATAGTCAGGCATTTTTATACAACGGATTACTTTCAAGTCTCAGCTTTTGACAAAAGCCATCAATTGATTAGTATCTATTATAAAGTGGAAAGTGAAGAAGCGGAAGGCATTTCAAATGGAATGCAAGCAGTAGATTTGGATGGTAACACTGAACATCAATTCGTATGGAAAGCTTTAGATCAATTGGGAGTTGAAGATGTAACTTATCCAATAGATAAACTAGTAGTTGAACTGCTTCTAAAAGAGTAATTCTAATTTCTTCCTTTAAAATATAAATAGTCGAATAGAGTAGGATTTAAATGCTCATTAGCAGCTTCGATTAATTCTTCTGCTGTGATGGCTTCTATTTTTGAATGAATATTTTCGATAGAGCTGATCTTGTTATGAAGCAGTAAACTCTTGGCGTTAGATAACATGATGTTGTTATTACTTTCTCTTGAAATGGCCATTTGTCCTTTCAACTGTTGTTTTGCTAAAGAAAGTTTATGAGGAGAAAATTTCTTGTTCCTCAATGTTTTCAGTTCTTTTTCAACTGCATTCACACAACGGTCCATGTATTTTGGATCTGAAGCTAAATAGATAGAGAATAATCCGCTATCTGAATAAATAGCATAGTTAGATTCTATATTATAGGTATATCCATATTTCTCTCGGATTCGTAGGTTTAGAATAGAATTCATGGCTGGACCACCTAAAATATTATTCAATAAAATGAGTCCTATTCGTTTAGGATGGTTGGCACCATATGCAGACTTCCCAAGCATGCAATGTGTTTGATAGGTGTCCTTAGAGTGTTGAATGATTTCTCTTGGATTTGCAATAAAAGAAGATCGATTTTGTTGAGATTTACTTGTATTGATAGACTCAAAATGCTTTTCTAGTTTTTGCGAAAGCCTTTTTGCTGAGATATTACCAACACTCGAAAAAACCATATTCTCGGCAGTATATAGTCTGTTCATATAGGTGCTAAGCATTCCTTTATTGAAACTCTTTACGCTTTTTCCTGTTCCTAATATACCTTTTCCTAATGTATGCTTATTAAAAACCTGAGATTCGAAGTCGTCATAAATTTGATCAGAAGGAGAATCTAAATAAGCATTTATCTCATCTAGTACTACCTCTTTTTCTTTTTCTAATTCTGCCTCTGGAAAAATGCTATTCAAGCTAATGTCGCTGATTAATTCAATAGCTCTATCGTAGTATTCAGTTAAAAAGGTACCGTAGAAACAAGTTGTTTCTTTGGTGGTGTATGCGTCAATTTCTCCGCCAACACTATCTAGTCGATTTAATATATGATAAGACCTTCTTTTGCTTGTCCCTTTAAAAATGGCATGTTCTATAAAATGTGCAATTCCATGTTCATCTTCTAATTCATCGCGAGTTCCTGCGTTTATCATCAAGCCGCAATGAGCAATCGGACGATCTACCTGTTTATGAACAACTCTTAAACCATTTTTTAATTGAAAAACTGAGAATTCCTCGCTTTCTTTCATAGCGTACAAAGGTAGGGGCGAATCTACCTTATAAGTCTATGGGAAATAACAATTGTGAAACAAGAGAGAGTATTATTCTAAATCAGTGATATTAAGGTAATGTTCATACCGCTCTAGAATTTCATTTACATAATTAAAAGGTTCTCGACCTCTGCAATATCCATAATGAACCACATTATCCTTATAGTAATCAGGATTAGATTTTTTCAAAATCATTTCAGCAACATTGTCTTTCCATATTTCAGGATTCAGTTGATATTTTTTAGCTAACCTAATTGCATCAAAGACATGACCCAATCCAACATTATAGGCAGCAAGAATAAATTTTTTACGTTCCTCTGGGTCTTCTATCTTTTCTTCAAACTGTCGATCAAGCCATTTGAGATAGTTCATGCCGGCAGAAATATTTTGCTCAGGAGTTGCTGAAGAATCAAGGCCATACTCTTTGGCGGTAGCAGGCATTAGTTGCATTAGACCTTGGGCTCCAAGCCAAGAAGAAGATTCTGGGTCAAATTGAGATTCCTGATAAATCAAAGAAATTAGTAGGCGCCAATCCCAGCCAACTTGAATAGCATGTTTTTTTACAACTTCATCGTATGGGCTAATTTGTCCACTCTTTGAAGTAAATGAGTTAGAATTTACACGTTGTTTATATAAGGAAGTATTACCATAATATTTAAGGTAAATGACTCGATATGCAGTTGTTTTTTTGAATTTTCCCAACCAATGATTTAGCGTAATTAATAAATCAGGAGATTCTTTTCTAACTGCCCAAGCCAATTGCTGATCTAAACTAATGGAATTTTTTATGTGAATATTTCGGTGGAACGACTTATTGATTTTAGCGACATGTTCGTCTGCAATCGTAAAATCAATTTCTTTCTGAGCTACTTTTTCGATGAGCTCCTCTACGGTTATGTTACCAGCAACTTCTTTAATAATAACATCGCCACCGATCTCATCAGATAGATTTTGTATACGTTTATAAAAAGAAGAACCCTTTTGGACATATACTTCTTTGCCAATAAGATCTTCCAAATACTCAACAAAGTTCTCGTTTTCTGATTTTACTCTCTGAACTAATACTTGCTTCGTTCGGATGAGCGATTTAGAAAAAGCAACCTTTTCTAGTCTAGTTTTAGTAATAGTAAGGTTTGCGGCAATAATGTCTCCTTTATACTCATTTAAAGAATCAATAATAGAAGTTAGGTCATTTACAGGAATAATTTTCAAGTTAACTTCTATCGATTCAGCAAATCGTTTTAGAAGTTCGTATTCAAAACCCATGGGACTTCCTTTATATAAAAAGTAACTAGTCGTGCTGTAATCTACTAAAGCTCTTAGTTCCTTCTTAGCCTTAATGTCAATCATGTCTAGTGTCTTCGCCTTTTCTTCAACTATAATCGTTTTCTCTTCTTTCTTGTCATTACAGGCGAAAAAAATAAGAAGGAATAGAATGAAAAGAGTATTTGTTTTTAACATAAATTGCGAAAAGCTTTTTTACTAGTGGCTAAAGATAAATTATTAATATCAATATTTTTGATTCATGAATAAAAGCCTTGCTGTTATCCTCTTTGTTTTAATGTGTTTTTGCTTACCTGAAACTATGAAGGCAGGAAAACTCGAGAAAGCATATGATGCATTATCGATCTACGATTACTTTAAGGCTAAAAAGATCTTTGAGAAGAAACTTAAGAAGGATAGCGTCGCTTCAGCATATGGGTTGAGTATAATCTATGGTAGAAAAGACAATCCATTTTATCAATTAGATTCAGCGTACATGTATATATGCATAGCAGATCATTTTTTTTCCAAGCTTGAATTCAAAAGCAGAGAGAAATTATTGCCTTTTGGTCTTGATTCAATGAGTATCGAAAATTGGAAAGATACAATAGACTTCAAATCTTTTAAAAAGGTAAATAGGCTAAACTCCTTAAAAGCATACGAGTATTATATTCGTCAGTTTACAGATTCGGACTGGAGAGGAAAAGCAACTAATTCTCGAGACAGTATTGTATTTCAGGGAGTAAAGTTGGAAAATAGCTCAACTGCATATGACAAGTTTATACAAGCTTATCCGAAGTCAATTTTTTCAACTCAAGCTAAGAATAAGTACGAAGAGCGTAAATTCTTAGAAGCTGTCGCAAAAGATCGGAAAGAAGCATATCAAGCTTTCGTTAAAGTTAATCCACTTAGCCCTTATTTAGACAGAGCGCAAGATTCAGTATATGCTAAATACACCATAAAGAAAACCATCCAAGAATATGATACTTTTATAAAAGAGAATCTTGAGAATCCGAATACAGCAAAAGCCTGGCGGAATATTTATCGCTTATTTACTTCAGAATATAGTCCTTCTAGAATTGTTGAATTTCAAATCGATTACCCTAAATACCCATTTAAAAATGAGCTAAAGGTAGATCTGAGATTAGCCAACAAACGATTTCTACCATTTTCGAAAAACAATAAGTGGGGATTTATGGATGAATTAGGAGATGTTATGATCTTTCCAAGATATGATTTTGTTGAACAGTTTTCCGAAGGTCTAGCGTTATGCTCTAAAGATGGGAAGCTAGGGTTCATAGATAAATCTGACGAAGTAATTATTCCTTTTGACTATAATGATGCAGAATCTTTTAAAAGTGGAATAGCAATCGTTGAGAAGAATGGTTTTTATGGAATTGTTAATCGCACAAATAAAGCAACTCTAGCATTTAAATATGATTTTATAGGAGAGTTGAATTCTAATTTGTTTCTGATTGAAGAAAATGGAATGTATGGATTTGCAGATAAGAAAGGTCAATTGATCATTGCATCATCTTATGAATATGCCTCAGACTTTAAGAATGGATTTGCGCTCGTGGAGAAAGAGAGCAAAAAGGGTATTATTGATTCAAAAGCTCAACTTGTTATTCCTTTAATTTATACATGGCTTGAATTGCCAAATGAGTATGGTGTTATTCGCGCAAAAAATGATAGCCTTTTCGGTATGATTGAAATTAGTGGAGAGGAGATTCTTCCATTTCAATACGATCAGATTGGACAGATGAGCTCAGGACTATCCTTAATTCGGTCTGGTGATAAATACGGATATTCAAATCAGAAAGGGGAGATTATTGTTCCTTTAAAATACCAATATGCTCAAGATGCGTTGTTGTGGGGTGAATATGAGAATAGTTATGCTAAATATATGCGAAAAGAGAAATTTGGTATAATAGATTCTTTGGGAGACGAAATTGTTCCAGCGATATTTGAGAACATTCGAGCCTATAATGATACAAGCTTATTTCCGGTTAAAAAAAGAGGGAAGTGGGGATATTCAAATTCTTCATTACAGTTGATTGTTCCTTACAAGTTTCAGTTAGCCGAAAAATTCGTGAATGGCTTAGCTATTGTAAGGACAGATACAGCTTTTGGTTTGATTAATAAAAAAGCAGAGTGGAGCTTAGAGTCAACTTTTGAATCGATTGATAGAGTAGCAGGATGTTTTGTTGTTTCTAACTCAAATAAGTTTGGCTTACTAAGAAGTGATTTAGTAGAATTACTGCCATTAGAATATGAGAAGATTGAGAAGTTTGATGAAGAATACTTTAAATTAACTAAGAATGGAGATGTATTCTATTATTCTATCTCTAAAAGTGAATTCGTAAAACCTAAACTTGATTCATGAAGCTGAATCAAATCAATAGCTTCAAGGAAAGACTTGCAGGAGAGTTGCCTGGGTATTTGGCTCATCATAAAGTGATGAATCATAGAAAAGGATTGCATCAACTCGAAGGTCTACCTGAAGGAGCAAGAGAAAGTGCTGTTTTGTTTCACTTGTACCCTAAGAATGGAGAGTTGTACACTGTTTTTATACTTAGAGCAACCTATTCAGGAGTACATAGTGCACAAGTTGGATTGCCAGGAGGGAAAAGAGAGCCGCTGGATGTTAATTTACAAGAAACGGCATTAAGGGAAGCTAGCGAGGAGTTAAACATTAAAAAGGAAGAGTTGGAGATTTTGGGGCAGTTATCTCCTTTATATGTGCCTCCAAGTAATTTTATAATTTATCCTTATGTAAGTTTTCAAAATTCGATGCCGCAATTTATTCCACAGGAAAGGGAAGTAGATGAAGTACTTCAATGCAAGTTGAGCACTTTAATTGATCAAGGGCTTCAAGATTCAGTTGTAATTGTCAGATCCGATCGTATGAAAGTAAAAGGCTATCATGTTAATGATAGACTTATTTGGGGAGCAACAGCAATGATTATTAAGGAATTCACCGAAGTTGTTGCCACCTTATAAGATGAATCGAACAATCACAAAGTAGAGAAGGTAAATGCTAACTAGACTTAAGATGATTTTGTAAGACCCTTTAAAATACCAAGGGCTTTTTTGAATGTCTTTTCGATACGCCCAAACTAATCCTCCAATAAAAAGAGCTAGAAAGAAGAATACAAATACTAATCTACCGGTTGTAAACATAATTTAGTGTTTAAAATGAACGAATAGTCGTCCCGAATTTGTTATTCAAATTCTATTTCACGGCAAATCTACTATCATTCGAGTTATTATAGTTTGAATGATTACCTTTTTATAAGCTTTTTACTTAAACTGTTCCCATCTGTATATGTAAGTTGAATAATGTATAAGCCATTTGGCTTTGAACCCAAATTAATGCTACTCTTATTTTGCTTAGATTGATAGATTAGTTTTCCAAGACTTGAATAAATGGCAACTCGATTAATTCTAGATGGAGAACTAATGGCACTGATGTTTATGATACTGCTAAATGGATTAGGGTATACATTAATCTTGTTCTCTTCTATAGGACTTGGATTCTTAGTTGAGGTAGTAATTGGAATAGCACATTGTGTTAGATTACCCGTATTATACTCTTCTTCCGCTTCAATCATATGAGCATTATTTGCATTAGGAGTTCCAATTGGAGGCCAAGAAGAATTGGATAGATAATAACTAGGGGGAGAAGATAGGAAATAGCTACTATCTGCTAAAGTTCCCGTTCCAGCTGGTGTGAGAATACCTCTAACGTTATTGCCGTGTTGAAAGTGACCAACTCCTGCAAGTAAGTAGTTTCCTTTAAATAGAGCTGAGTTAGGAATCTCATTTCCAACAAAATTTACACTATCTGTAGCTTGGGGGGAATTCATAACTATACCATAAGATTCGGCTCTATTTCTAAAGAATGTATTATTGGGGCCATTAATTCCGTGAGAGTTGTCAATTACAATGTTTTGTGTGGTATTGCCTTCGAATAAATTTGCATAAGTATAGTTGCCATGTAATACAAGATCTCCTGCAGCATCTGATGGTAACGAGAGTCCTGTCCAAAAAGGGTTGATAGAGAAATTGTATGCTAGAACATTCCCATTTGCCCCTGCTTGGAGTATTATTGAATGTCTTAAGTGGTTAAACTTGTTATTGCTTACTAGGCACTCTCCGCTTGTAAATTGAAGCATAATACCATAACCTCTTCCTCCGCTTCCGTAACCATAGCTATCTTGAAAGTAAGAGCCTGAAATCTCTATATTACTGCTATATTGTACATCAACATGAGAGAAGTTGCAAAAGTTACTTTTAACACAGTTAACCGTTGAATTGTGTGCATATGCAAAATTGATATTACTAGTTTGTCCTGCTGTGCTGTCAAGTCTTAGTATAGAAAGACTCTCAATTTTATTGTTTTCAATCATATTTAGTCTGACAATAATAGGATTATTGCTTAAAGCGTAGGAACGTCTTATTTCATTATGTACGTATATAGTGGGACCATTGATTGAATCAATTTTTGCAATTTGTCCGGAAGTTCCAATGGCCCATATTGAAGTTATGTTTGAAGAGTCATTATCTATTAATCTTATAAAGTCTCCTGGGTTAAACAAATTACTTCCATTGTAATTGATACTGAGGTCTCCCTTGTATATATTTTGAGTAATGGTTGCAGTATCTAAGCTTTGGTTTCCGTTTATTGAAATGAGGTTGCCTGCTCCTCCCAGATCAAATTTCAAAATAGTAGAATCAGATGATTCCCCGATTAAGAAAATATTACTAGTAAGATTCATTGTTTGATTAAAAAGATAGTCTCCATTGGGAAAGTATATAATAGCTGAGTCACCTGGATTTAAAGAACTCATTATATTGGTGAGAACAGTATCATTTGTTGTCATGCCATCTGGGATTCCACCATTATTAATAAAATTGAAGCTGACAGAAGGGGATGTTTGAGTTGTTTGAATGCCTGCATCAGCCCAATTGACTGTTCTAGATGAGGGAATAGTTTGGGCGCTAACTATACTTAGTGAGAAAAGAAGCACGGTAACTATGCTTAGTAGTTTCTTGAAATTCATTATTGTTGGTTTTGAATGGTTTATGCCTTTAAGAATAGGGGTGAAGGTAGTAAATTCTGGACCTTAAACAAATATTTTTATGAGAGTTAGACTATTGGTAATTTCACTTTTCAGTTAATTAAAGAAGAGTTATGAATATAGTAGTAAGCGGAGCAAGTAGGGGAATAGGGTACGAGGTAGTAAAACAGTTTGCCGAATTAGGACACTCAGTTTTGGCATTGGCACGTAATAAAGAAGCATTATTGAAACTGGAAAAAGAAAAGGGAGACATTTCAATATTGGCAATAGATATTAATGATGAGTCATTAGAAGAAAGCTTTAGTTCATTTTACCAGGAAGGCGATCGGATTGATGTATTAATAAATAACGCGGGCCAGTTAATCAACAAGCCTTTTCTTGAGACCTTATCCTCTGATTTTGTTCAACAATTTGAATCCAATGTGCTTTCGATTGTGAATTTGTCAAAAGTATGTATCCCCTATATGGGAGAAAATAGCCATGTTGTTAACATAACCAGTATGGGAGGCTTTCAAGGAAGTAGTAAGTTTTCAGGCTTGTCAGCCTACAGTTCCTCTAAAGGAGCAGTATCTATATTATCTGAATGCATGGCTGAAGAATTGAAGGAAGAAGGAATTAAAGTCAATGCGCTTGCATTGGGGGCTGTTCAGACAGAGATGTTAGAGGCGGCTTTCCCAGAATATAAAGCACCTCTTTCTGCTCAAGAGATGGCTAAGTATCTCGTTAATTTTGGTTTAGAAGGTTATCAATACTATAATGGGAAAGTGCTTCCTGTTGCGCTAGGAAACCCGTAATCAGTTGGATGCGAATAACAATAGAAAAACCTGTTTTTTTTGCTTTCTTCTATTGCCAATAGAAGAATCTTACATATCTTTGTCGTCCCGAAAAAAACGAGGTAGTTATTTACAGAAGTGGTGATTAAAGGAAGTTCAAAATATTTCAAATAATTTGAATGGGAGTTAAAAATTACTCGTAAGTTTGCACCCCGAAATAAAAATCGGAAGTTATTTAAGATTTGAGAGGGAGAAATCTCTGTAAAAATATTAAGAATTCAATTGCGAGATTGAAAGTTCTTTGAAAAGATTGAAGTAAGAAAAGAAAGAGGAAAACAACTTAGTGTTTTTGTTTCGGCAAGAATATTAGGAAGATGAACTTAAAGCACAATATTAAATTTATAATTACAACGAAGAGTTTGATCCTGGCTCAGGATGAACGCTAGCGGCAGGCTTAACACATGCAAGTCGAACGGTAACAGGTCTTCGGATGCTGACGAGTGGCGCACGGGTGCGTAACGCGTATGCAATCTACCCTTTTCTGGAGAATAGCCCTTGGAAACGAGGAATAATACTCCATAGAATAACGATTTCGCATGTTATTGTTATTAAAGCTTCGGCGGAAAAGGATGAGCATGCGTCCCATTAGTTTGTTGGTGAGGTAATGGCTCACCAAGACTACGATGGGTAGGGGGCCTGAGAGGGTTATCCCCCACACTGGTACTGAGACACGGACCAGACTCCTACGGGAGGCAGCAGTGAGGAATATTGACAATGGAGGCAACTCTGATCCAGCCATCCCG
>JAESST010000448.1 GCA_016763995.1 Flavobacteriales bacterium
TGTCCAAACGGAAACTCTGCATCCATATTTAATCCTCCGGGGTTTATTCCAGCAGAAGGAAATGAGTTATAAAAGTATTGTGAAAATGCACTCCCCGAAAGGAAAACAACCACAAAAAGAGTAAGTATTTTTTTCATAAGTTAAAAGATTAATTGAATATCAAAAATTTGACAATCGAAAGTAGCAATTTTTACTGAATTGACAAAATGCCCAAAAAAGGCCTTTATGCTAGCTATAAATACTCTATTTATTTCCGAAATGTTCTTATTCTCTAAGCTACTAAAGAACAAACAAAGTATATTCCATTTGTTAATGAATCAATAAAATGTCAAAAAAAAGACCTTTCTATTGCTAGAAAGGTCTAAATCTTTAAAAGTAACTTGATGTTATATTATCTGTTTACAGAAATCTTCTTCGTTACTAATTCTTCTCCAATTTTAATAGAAGCAAAATAAATTCCATTTGTTAATGTAGCAGCATTCAGTACAACTTTTTGACTTCCTGCGCTTAATTTACCGAAATCTTCAGTCAATACTTCTTTTCCTGTAATATCTCTTAACGTAAGTCTTACATTCTTTACAGTACTTAAATTGAATTCAATAGTTGAAACATTAGCAGTAGGGTTAGGATATATTGTCAAACTCTCCTCATCCTTCTTAATTTCATCAATACTTGTAACTAAGTTGTTCAACTTAACTTCATATGCATTCAACACTTCTCTTTGAGCTGCATCGGCATCATAATAACTCACCAAAGCAACTAAAGAAATAGAATCCATATCCCAACTGCTGTTTAATGTAAACGTATGATTTTTTACATATGGTGTGTTTAAAGCTGGTGCTGTAGGAATCACTGTAGCATCTCCCCAAGCATCTGTTGATGGATAAACATCTCTTAAAACATGTCTGTGATCATAATTTACAATTGGGGCACCTGCATTAAAATAAGGGTGACCAGCAACAGTATTATATGCATTCACTTGATTATATCCTGTACCAACTCCTCTTACATGATCTTCCACTACGAATAAAGTAACTCTAATATCTCCGGGAACCGCATAATCAACAAAATTTGCACTTAAATCTACATTCACTTGTCTTGTAGTAGAGTTAAAAGTCCCTGAAAGTGTTACATCAACTGAAGACCCTAATAAAGCTTGGCTAGCAGCTCTATTACCCCATGCTCCACCTGCTCGACTTATCGCAACGTTTGTCTCTCCAGGATATAAAACTCTATCAATACAAGCTGTAGGCGCTCCGGCGCCAAATGCGGCACAATAAGCTGAAGCTTCAGGAATAGTCATTGCATCTGTACTAAAACAAGCGTGCTCTCCAACTGCAATTACAGAAGGTGTTGCAAGTAATATTGCTTCAACTACAACTGCTCCATCTGGACAAAACTGGCAAGGAGCCGTTGTAAACTCTTCCAATAAAGGATTTTTAGATACTGTTGTTCCATTATTTGTAAAGAACCTTGCACTAAGAGTATCATTTGCACTTAAAGTATCTGGAACACCGTTTGGATTAGAAGTCCATACATCTAAATTCGTAAAAGCTCCAGGATTTGATGCAGTAGTTGTTACTGTATGTGTAAAAGCTGCAGTTGAAAAAGCTGGGATATTAACCGTAAGGTTATTCGTATTTACAGTCGTTCCACCATTATCACTCCAGTTTACATCAACAGAAGTCAAAGCAGTTGAGCCTGCATTTTCAATCGTTCCTGCAACAGTTACCGTAGTTCCTGTAACATATGAATTAGCAAAATTTACTTCTGCAATTCCTGCATCATTTGAAATCACCTCACGAACAAGAACATTATCAATTGCTAATGCTAATTTATCATTTGAATTGTTTCTCCAAGCTAAATGAACTGTTTGACCAGAATAAGAACTTAAATCAATTCTTCTAGGGTTGTATGTCCCTGAGTTTTCAGCAGCCACTGTCAACAAAGCAGGATTTGCTAAAACACCAGCAACAGTAGCCCCTACAGTTGAAAGTCTAACTTCATAACCATCAGAAAATTGAGCATTTAATGCCAATCCTTCAAAGAAAAGGTAATTATTTGTGGTTAATGTGATAGCAGGAGTGATCATATAATCATCTGCTGTACCTGCAGGAACATACCAAGAAGTACTTAGAGCTGCATTGTCTCCTGACACTGCTAGTACAACCCAAGCATCATTAATTAGTCCTACATTAGTATGTGGAGTTAAGCCATCTTGATTAAATAAAGTCCAATTTGATAATGGAGTTACTCCATTAAAATCTTCAGAGAAAACTGACTGTGCACTAACAGACGCTGCCGCTGCAATTGCCAAACCAGTAAAAAGTAGTCTAATTTTTTTCATATTCTTTATTAATAATTGTTAATATAATTGTCGGCTGCCAATTTACACATTTTTATATAGAGAACCCGTTGTGCATTTGGAGTATTAGAGTCTATTTAATTTTAATCTATATGTAATAATTTTTTGCATAAAAATACTACAGACTGAACTTACATTGACAAACATAGAGTGTAGTTCAATTGACATTTTTGAGGAGCCTGACAAATAAACTTCCTATTGATAAATAATCATTAGATTTTAATTTACTCTTGGATGGAATTGAATAATGGCATCTTGCAGATACTGTCTATCTAGATGTGTGTAAACTTCCGTTGTTGTAATTGATTCATGCCCTAACATTTCTTGAACAGCTCTTAAATCTGCGCCCCCGTCTACTAAATGGGTTGCGAAAGAATGGCGAAATGTATGCGGGCTGACATTTTTAGTAATCCCCGACACTTCAACTAAGCGTTTTACAATTGTAAAAATCATTATACGAGTTAAGCGTTTTCCTCTATTATTTAAAAAAACAATATCTTCTTCTCCTTTTTGAATGAGTTGATGATTTCGTCTGCACTCAAAATAATACTGAATATACTTCAAAGCTGCCTTTCCAATCGGAACAATTCGTTCTTTTTTCCCTTTTCCCGTCACGCGAACGAAACCTTCATCAAACAACAAATTAGAAATCTTTAAATTGATGAGTTCCGACACTCTCAACCCACAGCTATAGAGTGTCTCTAAAATAGCTCTATTTCTTTCTCCTTCCTTCGAGCTTAAGTCAATTGCCCCAATTAATTGATCTATTTCTTCTATTGCCAGAATCTCCGGAAGCTTCACTCCAAGCTTTGGCCCCTCGATTAAAACTGTAGGATTAAATTCTACTAACTCTTCTGTATTTAAGTAATTGTAGAATGCTTTTAAGCCTGAAAGTATTCTAGCTTGAGATCTAGCTGCTATATCCAAATCGTACAAGGAAGATAAAAAACTTTCAATGTGCTTAGCTTCTACCTCTTTAATTCCTAAATCAAGATTTGAAATGCATAAAAATTGAACAAATTTATCAAAATCTCTAAGGTAAGCATCCACAGAGTTAGGAGATAGAGATCGCTCTAGCTTTAAAAAAGATTCAAATCCTCTTCTATAGTTGTTTAACTTCATCCCTACAAATGTATAATTTTGAATACATTCATAACTATGAAAGAAATTGTAATTATTAACGGTCCAAATTTGAATCTTTTAGGAAAAAGAGAGCCTGAAATTTATGGAACTAGCTCTTTTGAGGAATATTTTAAAGTTCTACAAAAGAAATACAACGATGTCTCGTTATCCTATTTTCAATCCAATATAGAAGGAGAATTGATCGATTATTTGCACAAATTTGGCTTTAGTGAAGTAAGTATTGTTTTAAATGCTGCAGGTTACACGCATACTTCTATTGCACTGGCCGATGCTGTTGCTGCAATTGACGCAGAGGTGATTGAAGTTCATATATCTCAACCGGCTGCTCGAGAAAAAGAAAGACATACTTCAATACTTTCTAAATATTGTAAAGGCTCTATTTCGGGACTTGGGCTCCACTCTTACGACTCAGCTATCAACTATTTTATGACTAAAGAAGACTTATGAAAAAGACATTTCTAATACTTAGCATCGGGCTCTTAACTCATTTAGGATATTCTCAAAAGGGACAGAGTTTTCCTGAAATAAATGTAATCGATTTAAATGATAAAGCATTGGCTATTCCCAATGATACCAAAGGGAAATTTTCACTAATTGGGCTTGCCTTTTCAGAGGCTGCACAACAAGACTTATATTCTTGGAGTCAACCGGTATTTAGTGAATTCATGGATGAGAACAATCTTTCCAGCTTGGTTTATGATCCGAATATTCATTTAATTCTAATGTTTACAGGAGCCAATCAAGTTGCTTATAAGAAAGCAAAGAAAAAAATTGAAGAAGGAACGGATGAAAGTTTAAAAGACAACATTGTTCTATATAAAGGAGCAATGGATGACTACAGAAAGAAGCTAAAAATGAAAGACAGAAAGAAACCTTACTTTTTTGTTTTAGATAAGTCAGGTAAAATAATTTATACTGCTTCTGGCAGGTACTCTAGTAAAATATTGAACGAAGTAGGAAATTTAATCGAAGAATAAAATGAAAAAAATCATTCACACAACAAAGGCTCCGGCACCAATTGGACCTTATTCCCAAGCGATACTTATTAATGATACACTCTACACTTCAGGTCAGATTGCATTGGATGCTGACAGTGGAGAATTAGTAGACTCAAACATTACACTTGAAACAAGAAAGGTTATGAAAAATATGGAAGCGGTATTAGAAGCTGCCGGTATGACCTTTGACAATGTAGTAAAATCTTCTATCTTTTTATCTGACATGAGAAATTTCACAAGTGTGAATAATGTGTATGCTAGTTATTTTGATGCAAACGCGGCTCCAGCTCGAGAAACTGTTGAAGTATCGGAATTACCTAAAAAGGTAAATGTTGAGATTTCAATGATTGCAGTTATAGAGATGAAGAATGAAGCATAATTTCATCTATTAGAAAGCTTCACCTATCGTAAGATAAAATCCGGAACTCCCCTTTTCCCCATATCCTATATCGAGGCGGATGTTTATTTTTTCATCCTCACTTAAACGATAGCGGAGGCCTAAACCACCACTTGGCTTAATGTTTTGTGACTGAAAATTGTCTAAATCTCGAGAAACAACTCCATAGCCTGCAAAGGCAACTATCCCTAATTTCCAAAAAAGAAAGCGTCGGTATTCTGCCTGAGCCATCATTAAATTTCGATTTCTGTGTCGCCCCTCAAAATATCCTCTCATTTTACTTCGCCCTCCAATAAATGCTAACTCATTAAACGGGGCCATTCCCGCAATAGCTACTGCGAATAAATTCAATGCCAAAATACTTTTCCCTTTACTCAAGAAAGTAACATAATCTGCCGAAAATCGTGTAAACTCGAAATCACTTCCAAAAGCCTTAAGATTTGGGAGCACTAAGGTTTCAAAGTAAGTTCCTTTAGTTGGGTAATTATAATTATCCCTGGAATCATATAGGGAAATCATTCCTAGACTTGAAACCGTTCCTCCATTTGCTCCAACTATCTTCTGAGTTTGCAACAATCCTTGCTCTTTGGTTTTGATAATATCGTACTCATCTAACCAATATCGAACTCCCAAATACCATGATGCTTTTACCAATTTCATCACATTTAACCTCACTCTTGGAAAATTTACGTTGTACAATTCTTCATTTGCTGCAGGCAAGTCATTCCCTATTCCAAAAAAACGATAACTGTATTTATAATATCCTAATTCACCAAAAGCATAGTAGTTCTCGTTCTTATAATACAATTGAAAAGGTAAATAAAACAACAACTGATCTCGTTGTGTATATGCTCCGCCAAACTGAAATTGTGAATTTCTACTTTCTTTTGATTCTCCCTTTAAGCGAAATGAAAATAGTGACACAGCTCCAAAGCCCCAATCAGTCTCGGGAGTAAAATAAATCACCGGTAATGGGTATGCCTTAAAATTCTTTTCTGTCGAATCCTTTTCTTGAGAAAAACCCTTCCCAATCGACAATAACAAAAAACATAAAAGTAATGCCTTATTCATATAGGGCGAAAATAGCTAATTAAATGATCCCATGAAGAGAACCTCCTGTCGCACCCATTGCATCTACTCTTTTTTCAATTTCAGGGTCTAATTCAAGATAAGGAGCACTGTGAGGTTTCATTCTACAATCAATAATCAATGAACTTTTACACCCCCAATGTTTATGCTCTATAAATGAATCAACCCCATAAATGTCATGAGAAGGATTTGCTCTTGTAAAAGCACTCCAAATCAAATTGGAAAAATTCTCCGAAACAAACTGTGCATCATCACACACTAGAATCAGAGGGAAATTTTTTAATTTTTCATGATCTTTAGATAAAGAAGCTGTTAGCTCATCCATCTGCAAGGTTTCGCTCTCGTAATCTTTAAATGTATTTAATTGAATAGCTAAAACACCATTAAAGGCACATTCAAACCCTTTCACAAAAGACACAAAATCTATGGATGGCTTTTCTGTCCCCAAGCTTCGTTTTGGAGAGCCAACTGCCGCAATAACTACTTTAGAACCAGAATTTAACTCTTTAGAACTATAATCCAACGTGTCAATTGTTGTCTTTGTTTGGAAGTGTAAATCTCTTGTCCAATCTACTCTCTCCAGCATATGTTTGAAGAAAGCCTCTTTATCATGTACTTGTAAACTAGGGTTGTCCTCTTTTGCAGAAATGAATAAAAATTTTGCCAAAGACATCTGACCAAACCCCAAAATATGATTCGCGATCGTTAGTAACTCTGCAGGCTGTTTCGTTTCTAAATAAGGCGTGTAGTGTTCACTTCCAATTGCAAATAACAAAGGGTGAACCCCAGCTTCATCGACTGCATTTACTTCATGTAATCCAGGAATCTCTTTAGGAATAATTGATCCGGTAATCTCATGAATCAAATCTCCAAAACTTGTATCTTCTTGGGGTGGTCTTCCTACTACCGTAAATGGCCAAATGGCTCTATTTCGATGATATACTTGATCAACTTTCATCAGTGGAAAATCATGTTTCAAGCTATAATATCCCAAGTGATCACCAAATGGACCTTCAGGTTTATTCTCTTTCGGATAAACTTTACCTGTAATCACAAAATCTGCTTCTGAAGACAATGTATGTCCACCTTTTCGAGTATACCTAAACCGCCTTCCCCCAAGTGCTCCTGCAAAGGTCAGTTCCGACAGACCTTCTGGTAAAGGCATAACAGCACCAAAAGTGTGAGACGGAGGGCCACCTACAAAAATAGAAACGTGCAGAGGTTTCCCTAAAGCATTTGCTTTTGCTTGGTGCACCCCAATTCCTCTATGAATTTGATAGTGCAAGCCTATTTCTTTGTTTGGAATAAAATCGTTTCCTGTTAATTGAATCCGATACATTCCCATATTAGAGTTCATCACTCCAGGTTTATCGGCATCTTCAGTGTAAACAATAGGCAAAGTAACATAAGCACCACCATCCATTGGCCAATGCTTTATTAATGGTAAAGCCTCGATCTGAGTAGTATTCTGTAAAATTGGAACAGCTCCAATCGATTTCATCGGCAAAGCCTTCAACGCAGCAAAAGGGATTCCTGCATGTTTTAGTGGTTGCTTTAAAGCGATGCTTGGATCTCCCTTCAGCTGAACCATTTTCTTGACTAAATCAAGCGTATCTCTAAAAATAAATCGACTTCTCTCCAATGTTCCAAAAAGGTTGGAAACTGCAGGAAACTTAGAACCTTTTACATTTTCATAGAAAATAGCCGGTCCTTTTGCTTCGTGAACTCGTAAATGAATTGAAGCCATCAGAAGATGAGGGTCGACTTCTTCCTTAATTCGTATTAAGTGCCCGTTTTTTTCTAAATCTGCGACGCACGCAGCCATGCTCTTGTAACCCATCCGTAATTATAATTCTATCACAAGATAACAAAGGAAATCACTTTTTGCTTTAAATAAAAAAAGACAGCTATTAGCTGTCTTTTTTTTTATCTATTTTCTACTGAAGCAAAGTCTCTAGCATTGCTTCCTGTATATACTTGTCTTGGTCTGCCGATTGGCTCTTTGTTCTCTCTCATTTCTTTCCATTGAGCAATCCAACCTGGTAGTCTACCCATGGCAAACATAACCGTAAACATAGATGTTGGAATTCCAATTGCTCTATAAATAATTCCTGAGTAGAAATCTACATTTGGATATAATTTACGTTCAACGAAATACGGATCATTTAACGCAATCTCTTCCAGGCCTTTTGCAATTTCCAAAATAGGATCATTCACTCCTAATTTGGCCAACACATCATCAGCAGCTTTCTTGATAATGGTAGCTCTTGGATCAAAGTTCTTATATACTCTATGTCCAAAGCCCATCAATCTAAATGGATCGTTTTTATCTTTTGCTTTGTCCATGTATTTCTTAACATCTCCACCGTCTGCTTTAATAGCTTCCAACATTTCAATTACTGCTTGGTTTGCTCCACCGTGAAGTGGCCCCCAAAGCGCTGAAATACCTGCCGCAATAGAAGCATATAAACTAGCGTGTGATGATCCAACGATTCTTACTGTAGAAGTTGAACAATTTTGCTCATGATCTGCATGAAGAATTAATAGCTTATCCAATGCATTTGCAATAACAGGATCTACCTCATAATTTTCAGAAGGTACAGCAAACATCATTTTTAAGAAGTTTGACGTATAATCCAATGTATTATCTGGGTAATTCACGGGATGTCCAATTTCGTTTTTAAAAGCCCAAGCTGCCATAGTAGGAAGCTTCGCTAATAATCTTTTAATGCTTAGGTCCACTCCTGCAGCAGATCTGTTAGGATCTAAAGATTCAGGATAAAAAGCAGTCAAAGATGAAACCAAAGAAGATAAAACTCCCATAGGATGAGAATTTGAAGGAAAGCCTTCTAAAATATTTTTAATGTCTTCATGAATCAACGTATGATGAGTAATGTCCTTCTTGAACTCATCCATACTTGCCTTGTTAGGCAACTCTCCATAAATTAATAACTGAGATACTTCTAGAAACGAAGATTTTTCGGCTAGTTCTTCAATTGAATAACCTCTATACCTTAAAATACCCTTCTCTCCATCTAAAAAAGTAATAGCACTAGATGTAGAACCTGTGTTCTTATAACCCGGATCAATAGTAATGTAACCTGTACTTCCTCTTAAAGCGCTAATATCTATTGCCTTTTCATTCTCCGACCCCGTTACTATTGGTAATTCGATCGTTTTTCCATCTATTATTAATTTTGCTTTTTCTGCCATTTCTCCCTGTTATTTTGTTTGATATAAGAACTAAAAAGCCAATTGCCTTTTAATTCCCTGTTCGAGTTGCAAAAGTACATAAGTGAGTGTTCGTTTACAAGGGTGATTTCTTAAATAAATTTAAAACTGTCAGATGGATAAATAGCAGTATTTCCTAATTGTTCTTCAATTCTTAACAACTGATTATATTTTGCCATACGATCAGATCTTGAAGCCGATCCTGTTTTGATTTGTCCCGTAGACAACGCCACTGCTAAATCAGCAATCGTATTATCTTCCGTTTCTCCAGATCGATGACTCATTACTGAAGTATATTTATTTTTTGTGGCTAATTCAACAGCATTGATTGTCTCTGTTAATGTACCAATCTGATTCACCTTTATTAGAATAGAATTGGCAATATTCTCTTTTATTCCTCTTTCTAGGCGGTTTACATTGGTCACAAATAAATCATCTCCTACCAATTGAACTTTGTCTCCAATTCTTTTCGTTAAATCAGCCCATCCGTTCCAATCATCTTCCCACAATCCATCTTCAATCGAAATAATTGGATATTTATCTGTCCAATCTTTCCAATAACTTACCATGTCAGATGAAGATAATTTATCTCCTGAAGACTTATGAAAGTGATATACCTTTTCTTCTTCAATATAAAACTCAGATGCTGCTGCATCCATCGCAATATACACATCTTCACCAGGTCTGTACCCTGCTGTTTCAATTGCCTTTAAAACGTATTCAATTGCTTCCTCATTGGAGCCAAGATTTGGAGCAAAGCCACCTTCGTCTCCAACATTTGTCGAAAATCCTTTACTCTTTAATACAGTTTTTAAATGATGAAAAATCTCAGTACCCATTTGTAAGGCATGTGAGAAAGAATTAGCCTTTATTGGCATTACCATAAATTCCTGAAAATCTATACTATTATCCGCATGAGAGCCTCCATTCAAGATATTCATCATTGGGATAGGCAATGTATGTGCATTAATCCCTCCAATGTAACGGTACAATGGCATACCCAATTCCAATGCTGCTGCTTTCGCTACAGCCAAAGAAACACCTAACATTGCATTTGCTCCTAAATTCGATTTATTTGCCGTTCCATCTAATTCAATTAAAAAATTGTCTATTCCAGCTTGATCAAAAACGTTTACTCCATTCAACTCTTTATGAATGCTCGTATTTACATTTTGAACAGCTTTTAAAACACCTTTCCCTAGATAAATAGACATGTTTCCATCTCTTAATTCAACTGCTTCGTGAATTCCTGTTGACGCTCCTGATGGAACTGCTGCTCTTCCAACAATCCCATTTTCAGTTGTTACATCGACCTCTACTGTTGGATTACCTCTAGAATCTAAAATTTGTCTTGCGTGAATACTTGCAATTAAACCCATGTCTTATTTTTTATGTTGTACTATTATTTCAATAAAATTGTCAAAAAGATATCTTGAATCATGAGGCCCAGGAGATGCCTCAGGGTGGTATTGTACAGAAAATGCTGGTTGATCCTTTAATCGAATTCCTGCAACAGTATTATCATTTAAGTGATTATGTGTAATTTCAACTATATCACTGTTCTCAGCAGACTCTCTTTCTACAACGAATCCGTGATTCTGAGAGGTTACTTCCCCCTTTCCCGTTTCCAAATTTAATACAGGATGATTAATACCTCTATGCCCTGTATGCATCTTAATCGTTTTAAGACCGCATGCTAGAGCAAGTAACTGATGCCCTAAACAAATCCCAAAGATTGGCTTTTTTGAAACAATTAACTCCTTAATATTTGTAATTGTATTTTGCATTGCAGAAGGATCTCCAGGTCCATTACTTAACATAATTCCGTCAGGATTCCACGCTAGTACTTCTTCAGGAGACGTGTTCATTGGGAAAACTTTTACATAAGCTCCTCTTTCAGTTAAGCACCTCAAAATGTTCTTCTTCGTACCGTAGTCCATTACTGCGATCCTATAGTCTGCATTTTCATCACCTTCAAAGTAAGCCTCTTTTGTTGCAACTTTTGAAGATAGCTCAAGACCTTGCATCGAAGGTACCTTACTCAACTTTGATTTTAATATATCAACGTCAAACTCTTCAGAAGAAATAATTACATTCATCGCACCCTTATCTCGAATTTGACGTACTAAGGCACGAGAATCAACATCCGTAATTGCAACAATTTTATTCTCTTCGAAATAATTCTGTAGAGATCCATCCGCAATTGGGCGAGAATAGTTATTTGAAAACTTCTTGCAAATTAATCCTGAAATTTTAACATCCTCAGATTCTACTTCGTTGTTTTCTACTCCATAATTCCCTATATGAGAAGTAGCGCAAACCATTATTTGCCCATAATAAGAAGGATCTGTATAAATTTCTTGATAACCAGTCATCCCCGTATTGAAGCAAATTTCTCCTGTACTAGTTCCAATCATTCCAGCAGAAGCTCCGTGAAAAACGGTCCCATCTTCTAATACTACAATCCCTTTGCTCTTAGTGTTGTATTTCATCTGTTAAAATCGTTTATGTCCTTTTAAAATTTGGTTCAAAAAAAAGGATAAAACCTGAAGTTTTATCCTTTATCCTTTTTAACTTATCAACTAGAAATTAACGTTAGTCTTTCTTTTCCTCCTTTGATTCAGAAGCGTCTTCTTTTGCTTCTGCCTTTGGAGCTTCAGTTGCCGCTTCAGCTACCGGAGCAGCTTTTGCAGAACCTCTTCTACTTCTAGTTTTCTTTTTAGTTGTTTCTTTCTTGTCAGAAGTGTAAACATCGTTAAAATCAACTAACTCCATCATACACATTTCAGCGTTATCACCCTGTCTGTTTCCAGTTTTAATAATTCGAGTATATCCACCCGGTCTATCACCAATAGCTGGAGCAACATCTCTAAACAATTCAGAAACGATATGCTTATTTCTCAAATAACTAAATACAATTCTTCTAGAGTGAGTAGAATCGTTTTTAGACTTAGTAATTAATGGCTCAACATAAACACGTAAAGCTTTCGCTTTAGCTACAGTTGTAGTAATTCTTTTATATTGAATTAATGAACTTGCCATGTTAGAAAGCATTGCTTTTCTATGAGGCTTTGTTCTGCCTAAGTGGTTAAATTTCTTTCCGTGTCGCATATCTCTTAATCCTTATCCAATTTATATTTCGCAACGTTCATTCCGAATGTCAAATTTTTATTTTCAACCAATTCATCCAATTCCGTCAATGACTTCTTTCCAAAGTTTCTGAATTTCAATAAATCAGTTTTGTTGAATTGTACTAATTCACCCAATGTATCAACATCAGCAGCTTTCAAACAGTTCAAGGCTCTAACTGATAAATCCATATCAATTAAACGAGTCTTTAACAATTGACGCATGTGAAGTGAATCCTCATCAAACTCCTCAACAGCAGACTTCACTTCAGTCTCTAATGCAATTTTATCATCAGAGAATAACATAAAGTGCTGAATCAAAATAGTAGCAGCTTCTTTTAATGCCTCCTTGGGATGAATAGATCCATCAGATTCAATATCCAAAACTAATTTCTCATAATCAGTTCTTTCTTCTACTCTGTAATTCTCAATGCTGTAATTTACATTTTTGATTGGAGTAAAAATAGAATCTATTGGCACAAATCCAACAGGTGCATCTTCTACATCATTCTCTTCAGAAGGAACATATCCTCTACCTTTTTCAACTGTTAATTCCATTTGAATTTTAACAGATGGTTCCATAGTACAAATCACGTGATCCGGATTTAATACTTGAAAAGCAGAAGTGAATTTACCAATATCACCTGCAGTCAACTTATCTTGACCTGAGATAGAGATGTTTACCTTTTCCTTGTCAGTCCCTTCTATTTGTTGCTTGAAACGAACTTGCTTCAAGTTCAAAATCATAGATGTAACATCCTCAACAACACCGTCGATAGTAGAAAACTCGTGATCAACACCTTCTACCTTAATTCCTGATATTGCATATCCTTCTAACGAAGAAAGCAATATTCTTCTAATTGCATTACCAATTGTAATACCGTAGCCTGGCTCTAGTGGTCTAAATTCAAACTTCCCTCGATGGTCAGTTGATTCGATCATTATTACTTTGTCAGGCTTTTGAAAATCTAAAATCGCCATATATATTATTGTTTTAGAATGTTATTACTTAGAGTAAAGTTCTACGATTAATTGTTCCTTGATATTTTCAGGAATCTGAGCACGATCAGGTGCATTTACAAATTTACCCTTCATAGCCTGAGTATCCCACTCTAACCAATCATGATGATCTCTTCTATTACCTAAAGAATCATTTATAGACTCTAAAGATTTAGACCTTTCTCTTACTTCGACTACATCACCAATTTTACAAGAGTAAGATGGAATGTTTACAATAGTACCATTCACTAAAAAGTGCTTGTGTCCTACCATTTGTCTTGCTGCTCTTCTTGAAGAAGCTAAACCAAGTCTGTAAACAACATTGTCTAATCTAGATTCACAAAGCTTCAATAAGTTTTCACCAGTAATACCCTTTGTTCTAGATGCTTCTTTAAATAAGTTAGAAAATTGCTTTTCTAAGATACCATAAGTATACTTAGCTTTTTGCTTTTCCATCAACTGAATAGCATATTCAGACTGCTTACCTCTTCTCTTATTAGGACCATGTTGTCCAGGAGGGTAATTCTTCTTCTCCAAAGTTCTATCAGGTCCAAAAATTGGCTCTTTAAACTTTCGTGCAATTTTTGATTGAGGGCCTCTATATCTTGCCATTGTTCTTCCTTTTTATGCTTTACAATTAAACTCTTCTTCTCTTAGGAGGACGACATCCGTTATGTGGCATTGGAGTAACATCAATGATTTCTGTTACTTCAATACCTGCGTTATGTAAAGATCTGATCGCAGATTCACGACCGTTTCCTGGTCCTTTTACATATACTTTAACTTTACGTAATCCGAAGTCATGTGCTTCTTTCGCAGCATCCTCAGCAGCAATCTGTGCAGCATAAGGTGTGTTCTTTTTAGAACCTCTGAAACCCATTTTCCCAGCCGATGACCAAGAAATTACTTGACCAGCGCCGTTGGTCAAAGAAATAATAACATTGTTGAAGGTAGCTTGATTATGCGCTTCACCCAATGCCTCTACTTTGACTTTCTTCTTCTGTTTTTTATTCGACTTTGCCATTTTTATTAGCTATTATAAATTGTCTTGTTAGTGTTGCCCTCCGAATGTCCATTTATCATGGACACTCCTAGAATTAACTCTTTATTCTTTTTAAGCCGCTTTCTGTGTAGATGCTATTTCCAACCAACCTAGGCCATTGGAATAGCGATCCGCCCGATCGCGGCAAAAAGTAACAACAGGGTTATTTCTTTTTATTCGCAACAGTTTTTCTTCTACCTTTTCTCGTACGAGCGTTGTTTTTGGTTCTTTGACCTCTCAACGGTAAACCAGATCTGTGACGAATTCCGCGTTGACATCCAATATCCATTAATCGCTTAATGTTCAA
>JAESST010000449.1 GCA_016763995.1 Flavobacteriales bacterium
TCGGTCTTTGAGAATAAATATTGCAAGCATCACAATATTTGGTACAGGGTTGAAGAAAAAACCCATTCCCATTTTCATCCTCTATATCCATTAATTCTCTTACTACAGGAATCTCTTCACGATCGAGTTGTACATGACCAATCAAGCTTCCGTCACAACAGAGCCCACATGACAAACAAATATTTAATGAATCATTCATTTTTAATAGTTTAAATACTTTTTAAAGCTCTCGTTAAAAAAATATCTTTGAATTGTTGCTAATATCCCGCCTAAACTTAGTGCGAATTTCGAAATTACAGCATTATCGTTTTACCAACAAGTAAAATCTCTGACTTGGGCATTAATTTGTCCTCCGTTAACGAGTCGAATCGGAGATTTGGCGTCCTTCACAGACAACACCGCACTAGCTAAACCCACATTATGTTTTAGGCCTTGATAACAGTAATTTTTCTCTGGTTATAAGTTCCTATTCAACCTTATAGGTATCGGCTTTTCATAAACACTCATACAAGCGTGAGAATTAGCATTAAGTGTTAGCTCTAATTCAACTATTTGATATCCTAATTCAGGAATGTGGAACCAATTAGAATAAATACGAGCAGCTTTATCTCCATTAATTATTAGGTGTGTATGCCCTTCGCCTGCAATATGCTTTTTACTTGCATTCTCAGGAGTAAACTGAAAGTTTTTCGTGTCAAAGTGTAGATTCCACCCAGACATCGAGTCTTTGGTGACTTTCAAATTTTTAAGTTCAGGAATTATTGAATCACTGCTAATATCAATGAAACCATAATTCATGGGGGCGTGGAATTCGATTCCTTTATGAGACTCAGAATGTTGCCGGTTAGATTTCATGGAAAAGTATATTCCAACGATAAAACCGAGTGTTAGTAGCATGAATTGAAATACTGTTGGCCATTTTAATTTCCCCATTATTTGTACTTTACGATGCTTGGTGTTAATCCTATAAGAATTATTGCTGGAAGCGTAACTAATGGAAAGTCGACCAAGAAATGACTTAAAGGCAAGGCTCCTAGAAGGATTTCTACACTATGAATGACTGCATGCCCTCCCATTTTGGCTTACTCATTTCTGTTTTATTTAAACATCACATATACTGACAATTACAAGCAACTATACATCGGCGATAGTATAAACAAAATTGATCGCTCCATTGATATTATTAAGCTTAGTTACCGTAATATAAAAATTCTCTTCAGTTGCCTGTTTAGCTTCAGGATCTTCCAATCCTCCATAGCCAACATTAGCCAACTTATTGGCTTTTCTTACCGTAATAAAACTCTTATCCGAACCAGTATAGGGGGACGAAAACCCTATGATTAAGCATGAATCTGTTCCTTTAAGAAACCATTTCCCACCTCCTGCTACACCTGTAACAAATGCTCCTTGCCTATTGGCCACCCACCAAACAGCCCCGTCATTGGGTTTGATATTAATAAGGCTTGGACCTGCAAAAGTAGTTCCAGATTCAAAGGATGGCTTGTCCCAGGTCAATTCATGCGAACTCGCATTGATGATTGTGAGCACTACAGGGCGCAATCGATCGGAAAAATCCTTAGCGTCTTCTAAGGTTTTTGTTAATTTTTCTATTTCTGACACAATTTGATTAAGGTGTTCTAACTGCTTCCCTATTTTGAGCTCTTTTGTAATTTCAAGAATTAGTTTTGGATCTATTGGTCCCATAATGATTTTTCTTCTTTAATTAAGTTAATGTAATATTAGCAAGCTAACACTCTTAAGAATAATAATTTAAAGTATATAATTCGAATACTATTCACATAATA
The DNA here is from genome assembly GCA_016763995.1 of Flavobacteriales bacterium. GTDB lineage: Bacteria > Bacteroidota > Bacteroidia > Flavobacteriales_E > Vicingaceae > NORP294. The sequence continues at coordinate 1,806 of JAESST010000449.1, forward strand.
AATCCTTATTATTTATGGTAATAACAAGTAAGTTGAACTATTTTTTTTGACTCTTCTCAAAGTAATTTATTTTATAGATCTTACTTTGTTATTACTTCACGAATGAGTCAAAAATTTTAATTATCTCCTTAAGATTCTTTTATCTACTTATTAGCCTCTAGAGTGTTCGCTCAACAACTCAAGTAAGCTACCTTGCTATAATCGCCTCATGAGTCATTATTTAATTCTTAAATAATGACTCTTTACAAACTTACTGACAGGCGATTTTGAGTCTACTTCTCTTTTTTAAGAGGAATGGAAACCGCAAACCACTTGCAGCTTCTTTAGGTGAGCGAGATCCCTCATAAATAACAGTTTGTTTTGTTGCTGTATAAGAGCAGTTCGAGCTAATTTTATAAATGGGTGTCTTTATTTCGGCGATACCATGAAGTCCGGTCCACTCTATGGGCATTGATAAAAACTCATTTAAATAATGAACTGTAACATCAAAATTATATTCTAAAGCAGATTGCTTCATTTTTTCTATCCAATTTTTTGCTTCCTGATCGTAGTTAAACTGGAGTGCTAAAGGCCACCAAGACAACTCCATTTGATATGCCATTTGGTGCTCTTCCGGGTATTTTACATCTGAAGACCAATTAACTATTTCAGCATAAGACACTTCTCCTTTGCATGTTAAGAATCTAAGAAAGGCTTTTCGATACGAGCTTGGGAGATCAAGTCCTTCTACAAATGTATTCCATTCTTGAGTCTCCCAGGCTACTTTCATTTTTCTTAACAGTTGCGGATTACCGGATAGAACCCAATGGAAGCGCAGATCTTTTTCACGCGTTTTAAGCGCCTGTTCGTATCTTTTAGGCAGCGAAGAAAGGACAACAATTCCTATTTTTTTCTCTGCCGCAAGTTTATAAAGACCATTTAATCTCTGGCCCCGAACTCTTCTAAAAGCACACAATTTTCCATTCGAATCTATAGTACGAAGAGGTAATTCTTCAAGCATTGAACGCATCTCTTCAATCCGAGGGAGCCATGTATTTTTTGCGTTGGCGCTTACCCAACAAATTCGTTGAAAAGGAACAGTGTCCGTACTAATTATCTGATTATAAGACACAAGTGGAACGTTTGGCGACCTTTTTATTCTGGTATACAAATAGTTCAATGACTTATTACGCCCTTGACTCCATTGCGTTAACATTAACTTTTCAAGATGTTTACGTATTGGCTTTTTTGTTAATGGGACCTCTCCAGCTTGGATAATTTTTTCTTCAGTTGTAGAAAAAATTGTTTTCCATGTTCCACAATGTTCCGAACGGTTTCTCCAATCACTACCTATGGAAGTTCCTGGACATTGGCCTTTACACATCAAAAAGAAGTTACAATCCTGGCAACCACCATCTTCTTGTGGCGTATTATAAAGGGCAATGTACCGTTCGAACCCAACTTGATCTGCTTTAATATAGTCAATGCCATCTTTATTTGTACGACCGCAATTACTGGACTCTCCATTTCCCTCTATTCCCTGTACCGCATTCGTAGTATATGGATCGCAAGCATGCCATACACAGGAAGCTCTAGAATCGTCACCTTTTAACAATTGTTCAATTTCCGAATTGAGGTCAAACGAAAGTGTTGGTAGTTCGTTTTGGAATTTTAAGAAATCTAGTAAGAGTTCGGTATTCTCTTCTTCAGTTAATGCCCATTTGTTTCTTACTTCTTTAGAATCTACCTCTAACAGATGTAGTCGAACGTTCCGAATACCGATATTCGATAAATGTCTAATCCAATTAAAGAGTTCTTCTCTATTCTTTTTAGTACCGTTTCCCTGATGTAAGGTAATGATGATACCGGGGGCTTCGTGTTTCTTGCATAGTGTTTCTATTATTTGCTGGATTTTCTTGGTACTAAGGAGAGTTTCTTTCTCTGAACGATTCCAGCGTGCATTATTGAGGCTTTCTGGACCATCAATGGAAATTCCAACATAAACTTTGTAACGATTAAATAGGGATATATGCCGGTCCGTTATCAGTAGTCCATTAGTTTGCAAGTGGCTATATCCAAACTTTTTCAATCCCCAAGCAAATAAATTTTCTAAGTCATCAAAATCCATAAGGAGAGGCTCTCCACCAAACAGCGTGAATGGTCGTCCATATTTCAAGGCAGCAACCTTCATTTTATCAAGATTGTATCGAGTGTTTAGGTTACCCGCATTTCGTTGCGGATCCTGATAGCAATAATGACAATTTAAATTACAGGTTACCCCAAGTGGTCTAAGTTCTATCGACATATTTTATGTGTTTATATCTACATGTTCATTACTATCAGAATGAGGAGTAATGTTTGTATCTGTATGTACAGAAGGAGTGTCTTCATGTACCTGAGGAATGTCAGAATGAACCGCAGGAATATCAGAATGAATTGCAGGAATATCAGAATGAATTCCAAATACTTTACTATCTGAATGTGAGGAAATTTTCTCATCAGAATGAGGTGTAATATTTGTATCTGAATGAGGTGTTGAACTGTCTGTATGAGGAACCGTTTGTGCATCAGTATGTACCGCAGGAATATCAGCATGCCCAAGGTTAACATCACTATGAACCCCTTCATATGCACTTTCAATTGCATCATCAATTTGATCAACACTGTAGCCCAAGTCACTCATAACTTGTGTAGCTTCATCAGCTGTTGCCCCGGCACCATCCAGTGCATCCGCTACTTGAGTTGAACTGTAATTTAGAATTTCTTGAGTACTACTTCCGATGGTATTATAACCTATCATAAAGGTGTCAGATAACACTTCACCAACATCTTCTGCTACACTCATTCCAAGTATTAAACCATCATCTATCCATTGGAGCCATACGGTATAATCTCCTAAATAAGCTAAAATAATATCTGTTACCTGCTCTGTAATACTGATGTCGTAATTGTACAACGCTTGATCTTCTACTTCAAGTCCAAAAAGCGGGATAGTAAAGCCGATTCCGTTAAATTCAAAGCTTCCTTGAGCATTTGTGGTAGGAATGTCCATTGTATCTGAAGAATAACTAATATCCATACTAGTACTGACCTTACTATTAAACGGACATGTTCCTAATGTTCCTAAATCTAATGTTACATCTAGCTCCACATCGGCTTCTCCGCTAATACTTACGTTGTTTAGGTCTGTATAGTATCCTGATAAATCATAGGAAATAATTGACTTAATTGTTGTTTGCAATTCGAAATTAATATTGCTTTCAGTTACATATAGGTAGGTTGTACTCGTTAATCCCATTAAATTTATTTTTGCTGAAATAATAAAATGGGGATCCTGATAGGGCACAGCTAAAGATGGTTGGGTATAAGTACTCATAGACAAATATGGCCCTGAATTACCATCGGCATCGCTAACATTGAAGAAGGAGGTGTTCCAGATGTGGAATGAGGAAAAATAGACATCAGCTGCCATTCCTTTTTGAGTATCTATTGTAAATGTTAAGCTTGCAGTAAGACCAAAAAATGAGATCATTCCAGTAACGAAAAACCCTGCCTGATAGGTATAACTTCCCAAAATCGTAGTCATTGGAACACAATAAAACTGTGCCTCGTAACTTACCTTTATAGCGCTATCTTCCATAACTAAAGAATAGTGCTTCATATTAGTAAGGTCTGTTAAATACCACAATTCACCAGTCTGACTTACGACTAATAAAACAGAGGTCTGATCAGTGGGAATGCTTACTCCTTGTTCACTAAAAGCTGTAGACACTTCAGATATTTGTAAATTATCTAGATTATAAGATAAGCTACTATCAATATTGAAATCATTGGTACCAGAGATCCCCACCTGAGCGAGAATATTCTCAAAACCACTCGGTAGCGAAACAACTTGCCCTAATATAGCATCATAAAGCTGATCAATTGTGGTATCGCTTATTGCACCCGCCACCATACTATTTGCAGGATCAGTAGAATCAAAGAAAATGGCAAAAGAGCTATCAATCGTACCGTAATCTATTGTTGCTGCTATTCCAAAACTTGGAATTCCTTCCAAATCAATTCCTATTTCCAGAACAAGATTACTCAGTTTGAAGGTTTCAAAGCTAATCGTACCATCCATAGTTCCCGAAAGAAAGCCACCGTTTTCTACCACCAATAATAACAAATCAAATGTTAAGGGTTGTCCTTGAACGCTTGCTGTAAGAGTGCCATCCATATATAGAGCGATCAAGCCTGTTTGAATAATTCCTCCAAAACTTCCCGAAATGACAATGCCAGATTGGATAACCAGTTCAGGAATGGATATCATTAGTTTAGCATCCTGCTCGGGATCTTCACCAATGAACATCGAAGCATCAACTGTTACTTGGAGATCCAGGAATTTTTGCATCATTGCAATACTAGAAGAAGTATCAAGGTCTGCACTTACATAAACATAAAGACCTTCTTGTAAGCCCGATTGAGAAACCGGTAATTGAATTGTTTGGGTATTTAAACTCGGATTAGAAAATTCGTCGGCTGAAGGGAAAGTGTAATTTGGAAAATCTGCTGTTGCAATAATCATTTGCATCTGCTTCAATTGAAAAACAGAATCGAAAGGGGCAAGACTACTTAAGCCAGGAAAATCTGAAAGTTTTGGAAGATCAATATCTAAACCTGCTGTAAAACCCCAAACACCCTCATTTTCAAGACTTTCAAAACTCAACAGTATGGGGTCTGACAATCCGGAAATGATGAGTTGTGTGCGAAGAGAGAAATCAAAAGATGATGTACTTCCTGATTGTTCAGAAACATACAACTCTGTATTGCTAAAAGTTAAAGTGGGTAACCAAGAAGGAAAATCGAAATCATAACCACTTAAACCTAGGGAAAAGTCTCGTAAATCTACTGTAAAGGTTGCAAGTTGTCCATCAATTTTAAAACCCTCATTAATATTATAAGTAGCAGCAAAATTACTGTCAAATAAAATGATAGTTGCGCCCATGGAACCTAACACCTCATTACTTTCACCTCCATTGCTTAAATTCAATGAAAATTGCTCTATTCCCACCATTGTGCTTCCACCAAAATTATAGCTTAAGCTTGATTGTGTATGGGCTATAAATTGATAATAAGTGGGAGAGTCATCCATTTCAACATAGAACTCCAATTGATCAAAAATAATACTTGGCACATCGGATACAGCAGGGATAAATCGACTAATGAGTTCTATAAGGTTAAATTCTGTATTTTCAACCAAGCTGGCCCAAATCCGACTACCACTCAAATTGGTTCCTGCCGTTACTTGTAGTACAGGATTATCAGAAGGAATATTTATTGTCCCTTCTAGTGTAGCACTAGAACTTCTATTGGCGCTTACAAATGGATTGTAAACGTCAAATTTACCTGTAATGTCTTTCAGGGTAAACCAATCTGGTATCAGTTCCCAACCTTGACCTTCCGCTGCCATAAGACTAAATCCTACATAGCTTAAGTCAGGTGTCATAGAAAGAAAAGAAAAAATAAGAGAGTCAAAATAAATAGCATCAGCTCCTTGCAAATCACTAGGCAACAATAATGTTAAGTCATTTCCTTCTCCTCCTATCCATTCAATTAGCTCTGTTGCCGATGGTATGCTTACATTATCAAAATCCCCATTAATGGTAATCCAAGAGGTAGACGCTCCTGAAAATGTAATAGAAGCAGTTAAACTTTCAGTATTTCCTAAGCTAAACGTAACTCCCAAAACAAGCCCTGCATTAAAGTACCCATCTTCATTATTAAATTCTGAATATAAATCGAGTGTAGCAGGCAGGTCGTTGGAGGGAAATAAAGTAGATATGATTTTATCTAGATTTACAGATAAATTCATTTTGGGGCCATAACTATAATTCGTGATTGGTCCTGTCATGGCCATATCATCTAATGAACCTAGGATTACTTCCAATATTTCAAAAGTTGTTCCTTGCGGCATTATTGTTCCATAAAAATTCAATCCGCTAGACAATCCAATTTCGTTGCCGCTTTCAAGTGTTGTATCTGTATATGAAATAGAACTAAAAATAAATTGAGGAATGGGTGTAGTTGCCAATGCTACAGTATCGTATACGGTATTTGATAATGTTGGGAAATAATAGGGAAATAACCAGGCCTCGGGTTGTGTTTGTATATCCGGAAAATCATACGCTAATGTTATCTCCGGTTCACCATCAGACGTAAGATAAAATAACACAGTTACATTGACAGTATCTTGAGATAATCCTGGAATACCTTGCGATGTTCCTGTTCCAGTCCACTGCTGATTCGTACTTTCTTAAAGTGCATTACTAAGAACTACATTAGTCAAATTAAGTATATTCTGAAACAAGTTTGCTATGTCAATTGCATCTGTTCCAAAGTCAATGTATTGAATGTCGAGGCTATTATTATCAACATTATAAAAGCCATTAACTATTTCGCTTAGGTCATCATAAGTCATCTGAGAGGAATTTTAATTGTGAATTATAGTTAGATTACCAAGCAACCGTTAGTTTTATTGGCAAGTGATTACTTACTGCCGAATATGCATTAAATGCGTCTTGATAGTTATATATTGGATTAACTTGCCCAACCCAACCTTGTTTTTTCGCTACCCAAGTTCTTAGCAGAATATCGTAGTTAGCATAATAGGATTGATTGCCCTGAATACAAGGAGCGAACATATCAATAACTTCTGCCGTTAGCTGAACACCAGCTTGAGTATTCTTGTAAAAGAAATTATCGTATTGAGAATTTACACAATCATTATAAGTAGCATTGGGGTTAGTAACAGACCCTACAAGAGTGGTCGCTAAACCAACGGTTAATTGATTGTATTGTAAGTTAAGTAATGGATTAAATGTATTTGCAGCGTTTGGACTAGTTGCTGGGTTATTGGGAGATACATTAAAATCTCCCATTACAACTCCATTTGCACAAGTTTGTACTGCTGGAATTTGAGCAATATTTTGAGTCCCCAAATAAACATTAGGAGTATCTCCTGGTCCAGGGGCATGATATAATACAATGTTTAACGGCATACCACTTACAGTCATACTTATCATCATTGGAGGTCTGTAGCTATCGTTTGGAAATTCCAATGGGTTACCGTTGGCATCAGTAAAATCATTATATTGTATAGCTGTGGAACCCATTGTTTGAGTATTCCAATAAGCAAGATGTTGATCACTGAATCTAGTATATCTGTCTGTATCTTGATAGACATATAAGGGCACATTATTCTGCCAAGGTAATCTACCAGTAATTTGTTCTCCAATAGCATCACCGCAATTACTTTGAATTTCCATTAAACCAGTAAAATCTGCATTTAACATATATGTTACCTGCGTGATGACTTCGTAAAAATCTGCTTTTGCTTTATTGCTACTGAAATTTTGAATATTCCAAGATATAAATGTTGCTTGTGGCATTGATTATAATTTTTTATGACTAATTAATCTATTTTATTGCTGTTTATTAGGTCGGCAAGCACATTAAACGTCTAACTATAAACAACATACTATAAAAAATAATGACCCTCAAGAATATCACAAGCAGAATATGTATTCAATAATCCTTATCCGAATGGATATGAATGACATATTTGTGGTCAGTTTTAAAAAATATTATAA
>JAESST010000034.1 GCA_016763995.1 Flavobacteriales bacterium
TTCCCTTCTTATCGTCTGCTAAGTTTTGATATTTGCGATCTCCAATTGGACCGTAAATATCTAGAACATAAGATTCATCCAATAACTCATTTGCTTGAATCAATTCATCTATGCCTTTTGTTTGTTTTACATGCCCTACAAACAAAAGACGCTTACGATATTCGATATTTCCTCTTGAATAAACTTGATCGGGCTGACTTCTTGCAGTCTTTAACTGTATGCAATTCTTAGACTTGGGTGCAAAGAAATTCATTAAAATATTAGTTTGTAAATACAGAATGTCTGCTTTCATAATGCTATTCTCGAACACCCATTTCCCAAACGATCCTGATTCTTCATACATCGCTTTTAAAGCTCCGCCAAAAGGTCGAAATATTATTTTCTTACCAAAAAGTATAGCCATCAAATTAATAATTGGGGCAAAATACTTTATCCCCTTCTGACTGGTGTTCATAAAGATAACATCGACCTTAGCAACACGAACTAAACTGGAAAAGAGTAAGTACAGAAAACCTTTTGCTCCTTGATATTTCTGAGTATCCACTAGTTGATAGGAAATATTTTTCTCATTAAAATAATCAACGATCAGTTCAAAAGATAAGGTGGCTCCCCCAACGTTCTTCTTTTCTGGCGAATAGCGTGGTCCAATTAGTAAGATTTTGACTTCTTTGTTTCCCATTATTTATTCTACAACTTCAAATTTCTTCATCCAGCCAAACAACTGCATCATCATCCATAACTGATGAGATGCGCGAAAAACGCTTATCTGATGAGTATCCTTTTTTAATTCTATTCCTTGATGAAAGATTCGTTGCAATTCGCTTTTTTTAAATAATTGAGGCATTGGGTTTTCATCAAACAACAAGCTTTTTGCTAACTGAATAAATACCTCGTTTTGATACCTTTGCAAAGGTAAGTTAAAGCCTTGCTTCGGGTGATTAAATACACTTTCAGGAAGGTCATTTTTCATCATCTCGCGAATCAAATATTTTCCAACTCCATCTTTAATCAGAAATTCATCGGGGAGTTGAGCTGCTGCTTCAAACAAATTTTTATCTAAAAAGGGGGCTCTTACTTCCAAGGAGTTTGCCATGCTCATCCGATCTACTTTAGGAAGCATGTTAGACGGCAAGGTATGTACAGATCGATAATACATTGCTTTTCGCAAAGGAGACCAGTTTTCCGACTCTTTCGGATAAGTTTTTAGTCGTTTACACAGTTGAGATTGATCGAACAAAGATTCCTCCACAAACAAAGCATTCATTTCAAGGGGAGTAAACATTTCATTTAACGAAACGAGAATCTCATCTTCATCTAACTGAGCTGTTGTTAATGCTCTATCCACTTGCCTTAATTTAGAACTATTTTTTAATAGCCCTGAGCCTTTTACTGCCCCTGCAGCTCCTTGTATCGCAGCTCTCGCTAGTTTTGGAAATTGTATAAGCCTTAGAATTTTTCTATACCATTGAAATAGATCGTAGCCTCCAAACAATTCATCTCCTCCATCGCCCGATATAGCCACTTTAACGTGTTCTTTTATCTTTTTAGTTAAGAGGTAGCTTGGAATAGCAGAACTGTCTCTAAAAGGCTCTCCTACATGTTCTATTATTTCCCAAAACAAATTTTCAGTAAAGCTTGCATCCTCAATCACTAATTCATGGTGATCTGTCCCACAGTATTCCGCAACCTTTTTTGCTATTTTACTTTCATCATAGGCTTGATCTTCAAACTTAGCGGTAAAGCTTTGAATGGGTTTAGAAGACTGTTGCTGTAGCAATGCTACTGTGGTACTAGAATCTATGCCTCCTGAAAGAAAGGCACCGATAGGAACATCTGAAACTGTTTGTTTTTTTACCGCCTTAATTAATAGAGGCTTGATACTTAATATTGCATCTTCAACAGTAACTATATCTTTATTGACTTTATATTCAATAGTAAAATATTGCTGAATGGATACCTCTCCTTTTTCAATCGTCAAAAGATGACCAGGAGGCAAAACCATTACACCATCAAATAAAGTTATGGGTGCGGGAATTAAAGAAGTTCTCAAGTAATAAGAAAGTGCTTCTTTGTTTAGTTTTCGAGGAACCTTCTTGTTCTCAAGCAATGATTTTAACTCGCTTGAAAAGCTAAATTGATCCATAGAATCGTGATAATACAAGGGTTTTTCACCTAAAGCATCTCTTCCTAGAATGAATTTTTCTTTTGGAATGTCATACAAACAGATGGCAAACATCCCCTCTAACCTAGAAAATATTGATTCGCCATACTCTTCGTACAAATGAACCAAGACCTCTGTATCCGATTGTGTCGAAAATTGATGGCCTAATAGCTTTAATTCTTCTCTTAATGTTTTATAGTTATAGATTTCTCCATTTTGAAAAACAAGTACATCTTTTGTTTCATTAAAGATAGGTTGCCTTCCATTCTCTAAATCGATGATAGAAAGGCGTCTCATTCCTAATGCACAAGCATCATCATTATAGCTTCCTTCATCATCTGGCCCTCTATGGTGAAGACCTTGAATCATGCTATTAACTGTATTGACTAACTCGGAATTTGAGTTCTTCTTTTTTGCTATAATTCCAGTGATACCGCACATAAAACTTATAGCTGTTTCAAAATCTTAAAAGGAACTCCTCCTATAACACAATTAGCAGGCACATCTTTATTGACCAGTGTATTTGCTCCTACTACTACATTGTCGCCAATCGTTACGCCTTTTAACACAGTCGACTTATCTCCAATCCATACGTTATCTCCTATTTTTATAGCCGCTGTTGTATAACCATCCAGACTCATCTTGTTGTTAGTTATCTGATATTTATGGTCATGATCTAAAATTCCGACCATTTGACCAATAGTCACATTACTCCCAATTTCAATTTTGTCATGGGCAACAATCCGGCTGTAGCTATTAATCCCGAAATTATCGCCAATCGTCAATTCCCCTTTGGTAAAAAGCATGACATCATTATTCAAGATAATTCTGCCTTTACATTCTATCTTCCCTTTTCCTTTAATATAAAGTTCACACCGTCGCCCAATCATAGATGTTCTAGCTACTTTCAATTTGCCTGCAAACATAATTCGGGCAATAAAGTATCTCAAGACACATCCTATTTTATAGCCTGTATGTTTGTAAAAAATCTTCATTTAACGATTTGCTTTAACTTGTTCTATCATTAGTTTCGAAACGTTTGGACCATAAAATTGCTTCGCAGCCTTTTTTGCATTCTCAATCAATTCATTCTGATAATTCGAGTTATTACTTATATTTTCTAAGCCTATCAAAATATCTTCTGTACTTTCTCTATCTGCCAAATCCGCACACTTATGCTCTTGTATAAAAGTATTTAAAAAAGATTTTTTAGGTGAATGAGCAAAAATAGGCTTTCCCGAAAGCAAAAAAGGAATGGTTCGTGTCGGAAAAATAGTCTGATATTCGACTTCTCCATAACCTCCTTTGAAGCCATGTGTCAACACACAAATATCATGATCTTGCAAAACTCCATGTATTTCATCTGGGCTTACAGATCCCATATAATTTATTTGAGAAGTGTCTATTCCCCTTTTCTGCAACAATAACTTTGGAACGTGTGTGTATACACTTAAACTATACTTATCATTTCCTTTTATCGCCTTCAATAATCGTTTTGTAGCGTCCAGGTTCGACTCATTGAAATTACCTATTGCCACTAATTTATAGTGATCTTTCTTTTCTTTTGAAGATTTATCTGGTGTTACTGAAGGAAATTCATCGAAGCTATGAACAAGTGGAATAAAGCTATCAAGCTTGTATTTCTGCTCATAGTACTGTTGCATTCCTTTGCTCATTACAAAAATGTTCTTAGATGCTTGAAATATTTCATCTTGAATTACTCCTGCATTTGCATCAGTAATTGCCGTATTTTCTACATAGGTATTGTGGAAATAAGAACTAAATGCAACATTTTCTTCCTTTGCTGCACGACAAGCTGCTAGGCAATAAAAAGCATTGGGATAAACCCCAATCACATGGGTTATATTCTCTTTCCGAATGGTGTCCTTCAATTTTTCAATCAAAGGATTCAATCGAATTTTTCTAAACCAATCAAAAAATCTAGCTCCTCTTCCAAAAAAGCTCAATTCACTAAAGAAATAGATGAATTTAGGCCCTTTAGGATCTCTTTTAAAATTGTTCTGTTGTAGAAACGATGCTGAACCATAAACAAGCATTTCTTGCTTTTTGAAATTCTTAGCAAGGTTCTCAACAATAACGCTGCTTCCTCCTGTTTGCGGCAGAATGCTTGAACTAACTAATAAGATTTTCAATCTTGCATCAATTTTAAGCGAGCATCCCAAGATGCTGCAATTTCTTCAAATACTACTTGAAGTGATTTTGTAATGTCCCAATCTGGATAATGTGATTTCATCTTTGACAAATCAGAAATATAGCAAATATGATCTCCTTCTCTATTTACATCCGAGTATTTATATTTCATCTTTTTCCCTGTAATCCTCTCAATTCTATCAAATGCTTCGAGTATTGAGGTTGAATTATCACGTCCGCCACCAATATTATAAACTTCTCCTACTTTGGGCGCATTAAAGAAAAACTCAATAAATCGAGCAACATCATATGAATGAATGTTATCTCTTACTTGCTTTCCTTTATATCCATAAATGGTATACTCAAGGTCTGTTAGGTTTGCTTTAATCAAATAAGAAAGAAACCCATGTAACTCGACTCCCGAGTGATTTGGCCCTGTTAAGCACCCTCCTCTTAACACACAAGTTGGCATATTGAAATATCGTCCGTATTCTTGAACCATAATGTCAGCAGCAGTTTTTGAAGCTCCAAACAAAGAATGCTTTGATTGATCAATGGTAAATGACTCCTTTATACCATTGTAATATTTTTGATCGCAAAA
>JAESST010000450.1 GCA_016763995.1 Flavobacteriales bacterium
GTGTATAGTTAATGGCGGTTTTGTGCTGAAATTTAACATTTTTAGCATTTAACAAACCAAGTCTAAACCGAATGCTTTGTAATCCGCCACTAACCATACACGAAACGTTGTTATGTATTATTAGAATAGGCAGCTGAGAGTTCAATAATCTAGTTGATACTAAAAAACACAGGTGAAATGTAAAATATGAAGAATACAATAAGTTTTGATGAATCTGGAAATACGGGACAAGACCTTCTAAATAAAGACCAAAAAGTTTTTGTGCTCTCATCAGTTCGCTTTGATAATACAGAAATTGAGACTCTATCTGTTTTATTTAAGACACCAGATGAAATTCATTTCAAGAATTTAAAAAACAGCAAATACGGAAGAGATAAAATTTTAGAATTTATTAATCATGATTTGATTACCGAAGACAATATTATCTGTTCTGTGAGTAATAAGGAATATGTCGTAGTAGCACAGATTGTTGACCAGTTAATTGAAACGGTATTTTATAAAAATGGTGTTGACATCTATCAGTACGGAACCAATTTAACTTATACTAATAGCATCTATTACTTTGGAAACCATTTCTGGAACAAAGAATTATATTCTAAGTTCTTGAAATTATTTGTTGCGATGATTAGAACTAAAGATGATGAATCAATAAATAAGTTCTATAAATCCGCGTATGATTTGTATAATTCTGGTAGTGAAGATTATTACCAAGTTTTAAACCCTATTTTGGAAAGTCAGAGACATATTGTTGGAATAATGGAAGCTGTAACTAAATACACACTTGACGTAACACTTTCGACATTTATGGTTATTTGTGATAAATGGTATAAAAAAATAAAAAAAAAAGTAAATATCTACTTTGATAATTCTAACCAAATAGAATATTATCAAGACTATATAAGCTTTTGCAGGAACATATGTTCTACAGATACAGAGGTCGGATTTGGCAGTAGAACAATGACATTTCCAGCTCAAATAGAAAAAATAGAACTAGTAGATTCTTCAAGTAATTTGCATGTTCAATTTGCGGACTTAGTAGCTAGTGCAATTGCATTTGTGTACAATAATCAGAATGATAGACAGATTCCATTTGTGGAAGAAATTAAGCGAAGTGAATTATTTAATCTAAAAAATTTTCATACACTTTGGCCTGAACCTAAAATCACTCCTGAGGATTTAGATATGACAGATGGTAATGGAGTAAACGTCCTTGATTTTTTAGCTAAAAAGGAAATTGAACAGGATAATAACAATGCATAACAATTAAGCTCTATTGATGCAACTAAGTCCCTTCGACAGAGCTCAGGATGTACTTCGGTTCATTAGAGCAGATGTTGAGCTCCACCGGTTATTGCAAGTGTTTTTTTCTATGGGGATTGAATAGTTTAGAAATAATCTTGACGAGGGTGGGCTAGCTTTTCCATCAATACCTTAAGATTTGATGGATATAAATTCACTTCTTCAATAAAAAGTACATCATATCTTGAGATAGAATCCAAGCCTTTTCTTAATGGTCCTAAATTTCTAATCCTAAGTTCAAACTTTTGAAAGAAGATATAGCAACTATTAAAAGTCATTTCTGACTAAGGATTATAGAAAATACCATGTATCAAAAATAACACATGCGCTTTTTAATCAGTAACTAGTAAAATTTGACTAAGCCTAACAACTGACTTCTTGAAGGTATTTCCAAATTAATCCTATAAATTCCATCAATGAACCTACTTACATAGAATAAAACAATTTAGCGGTTTTTTACGCTTGAATTAATTTTAATTGAGCATTTTTGATACATGCGAAAATGCACCTTCTATTTCTTATTCATTTCCGTTTTGTTATTTGCCCCTCCCTCTTTTGCTCAGAATGATTTTCAAAATTTAAAGAAGATTGCTCAAAACAAGCCCAAAAGTTTACTCTCTCTGTTTGAAAATGATGAGACTCCTTCATTAAAAATTCAAGAGCAAACATTTCTCCTTTCCATCGCTTATCAGCAATTAGGAGACTATGCTAAGGCTGACTCTTTGATTAATTATGCTTTTGCGGAATACTCCTTTGAACAAGATTCCGGATTATATATCAACTACTTAATGCTTCTTTCTAATCAACGGAAAATAATTAGCGATTTTGAAAGTTCTCTAACTCCATTATTTGAAGCAATTGAATATTGTACTAAAAATAAGGATACGCTCAATTTGGTTTCGGTTTATATCTATTTAAGTGAAACCTACCGAGCAATAGATAAATTTGACCTTGGATTAGAATATCTTGAAAAAGCAGAACAACTAGTTGAACATTATGGAGAAGAATTCCCACAGGAAACACGAGCAAACTTATACAATAGAAAGGCCGCTATTTTGATACAACAAGATGCAGACTTTGATTTAATATCTGCTTTATCGTTCAAAACCATTGCAATTGCATCTCAATTGGGAGATAAAAACTTAGAAGCCTCCTCCTACAATGCATTAGGATTCATTTATATTAATAAAAGCCCTGTAAACCCTGACACGATAGCGAAACAGTACTTCTTAAACGCAATTCAATTGTGGGATGATATAGGAGATGATATTCATGCCACCAATGCGCGTTTAAACCTTTCTAGGTATTATAACAGGCATCAGGAATATGAAAAGGGATTAAGTACACTTCTACCCATTCACGAAATGGTAGATAATTCTGATTGGATATGGGAAAAAGGAGGCTACTACGAAATGTTAGGCCGATTATATTATGGAACTGAAGATCATCGATTAGCCTTTCTTTATACAGATAAGGCAAAAGAAAAACGAATACAGTTAAGCGAAAGTCAGTATGATAAGCGATTGGCTTTGCTTTCTATTAAGCACAATTTACAGCAACAAAAAAAAGAAGTTCAGTTCGCCAAGCTAGAAACAAAAAATAAAGAGGATGAAAATAGCCTACTGTACATTACACTAATTTCAGTTTTCACCCTTGCAATTATCATTTTTATCTTTTTAATCATTTCGCTTCGACAAAAAAGACAACTAAGAGAACATCAGAACCAACTATCTCAAGTTGTGCTGCAAAAAGAGTCTCTATTAAAAGAAGTCAATCATCGAGTAAATAACAACTTGACAATTTTGTCAAGTTTACTGAGATTACAAAGTGGAAGTGTTAAAAGTAAAGAAGCAAAAGAGTCTCTTCAAGATAGCCAGCTTAGAATTCAGTCCATTTCTTTAATTCATAAAAGCCTATATCAAGATAATAATGATCAACTGAACTTCAACATCTATTTAAAAAACCTTTTCAGTAGCATTCAAGGCTTGTATCGGGTCAATACAATAGCTGTTCGTTTAAATATTTCTGTTAAAGAGTATGAACCAAATCTGAAAGAATCTGTTCCTGTTGGTATGATATTAAATGAATTGATGACCAATAGTTTTAAATACGCATTTCATTCAGTAGAAGAACCTGCTATTTTTATTTCTGCTACTACTAATTCTATTCGCTATCATGACAATGGGCCAGGTTTTGAAACCAATCAGAATTCTTCTAGCTTAGGTTTAAAATTGATCTCCATATTTGCCATTCAATTAGATGCCAAAGTGAGTTATCAAAAAATCGATCAGATGACGCAAACAACTATTGAATGGACATAGAAAAGCTAAACCAATTGAATGTACTGTTAGTGGACGATGAACCTATTATAGCCTACTCTATACAAAGTACTCTTGAGGAAATGGGCTTTCAAAAATTTGAAATAGTTCATTCTAAAGCAGAAGCTCTTGAAAAAATTGAGTCTTGTAAAATTGATCTTGCAATTTTAGACATTAACTTAGGGGAAGGAGAGGAAGGTATTGCTCTTGCTAAATCCTGTGCCCAAAATAACATTCCTTTTTTTTATGTGACGAGCTATAACGATACAACAACCCTTGATAAAGCCTTAGTAACTGCTCCTGGTGCGTATGTAGAAAAACCCTTTATGCCTTCAAATTTATATGCGGCAATTAAGTTAACCTTACAACAAGCTAGCAAAAAAACAAACAATTCCTTTTCATTTAAGAACAAAGGAGAACTCATTAAATTAGAATTGAACGATATTCTCTACTTAAGAGCCGACGATGTTTACATAGATATCGTAACAAAAAACAAAACCTATCTGCATCGATCGTCTTTGAAAAAAATATTAACCTATTTACCAAGGCAACAATTTATAAATACCCACAGGGCCTATGTTGTAAATTTGCAACATGTGTCCAACATAACACTTGATACGGTTGAACTAAAAGGTGCTTCTGTTCCCCTATCGAGAACCTATAAACAAGAACTAAAAGAACGTTTTCTCCAAAATAATTTCTAACAATTATCAAATCTCTTATCGTGATGCGAATGAGATAAAGCAAGCAGAGCATTTAAGTATCAATTAGACACCAACAAACTGACCCTCCCTATTTCCTCACAAAAATAATTACCTGTGGAACTTCTAATGCTAGATTTTT
Source organism: Flavobacteriales bacterium (assembly GCA_016763995.1). GTDB lineage: Bacteria > Bacteroidota > Bacteroidia > Flavobacteriales_E > Vicingaceae > NORP294. The sequence goes on from JAESST010000450.1 coordinate 4,461, forward strand.
AAAATGCTCATCTGGAGTTTCTCTGCATTCAAAAGGTAAATCAAGAACATTTAATCGAAGTGCATTAAAATCGTTTTGATGCGTCTGAATGTATTGATCAAAAGCAATAGTCACTTCTCTATCTCGATCTGTAATCACATTCTGACGCATAACAATCACATCCAGTGAATCGAGGCTTCCTGGCATATCTACCACCAAGCCACCATAAATTTTGTTCGGCAAATAAAATTTCAAGGGTAAATCTCCATAGCCTATCCCAATTCTGTCGCTTGCTGTTGTTGCTTGTTCCAAATAGCTTACAATACCTTCTATGGGGCCAATATCATCCCTGCTTATCTCCTTGATGTATTTTGAAAAATCACTCAACAAAACAACAACTAAAATGCAATTGGAATGGCAACATGAATCTTAGCTAACCAAGCTGCAAACCGCCCCTTTATCAAGAAAATAAAGGGAATCATCCCGCATAAGTAACGCACAAAAACCAATCGTCCAAAGATTAACAGCCCTAGCAGGTTTCCAATAATTAATAGAAGAAAAAAGAGCATTGGCCTCTCCTCCACTTTCCACTGAATTTTACTCTTTTGGAACAAAAAGAACCCAAGAGGAACTACTAACCAAAAAGGAGAAACTAAATATTCGAACAAATAAGAGGGATATTGTTTCAAGCCTTCTGAGAAGCCCAGTCCCAATTCAAAGCCTTCTCCATAAGGAGAAAGCAACAACCATTTCAAAAAGATGATATTGGGTATTGCCAATAGCATAATTAACACTGCTACTTTTTTGAATTTATTTCTATGAAAACTGAACACATAGATTAAACTTGCCAGCCAAAAAATTAGTGCAAATAGGTATTGACTGTGAAACAATAAAAAAGTGGCAATTCCAAAATGCATCAAGCTCAACTTCTTTTTTTCAAAAATGCCAAAGAGTCCATAACAAGCGTAAACCGAAAAAAACATGACCGGAGCATAATACCTGGCTTGCCTTGTCAGCATTAAAAAGCTTAGCGAAATGAGAAAGAATACCACCGTAAACCAAGCGGTTCGTTTATCCTTCCAAATGAGCAAACTCAAAAAATAAGATAGAATAATGGTAGCTAAGCCTAATAAAGCAAAAGGGAAACGAGCAGAAAAAGTCGATTCTTCTAAAAAGTAAAAGGAAGTTGCTGTCCAATAAAATTGAAACCAAGGGTGCAGTTTCCAAATGTAATTTTCATCGTATTCTTTACCTCGTTGTTGTGAAAAATAGTTTAGCCCATCGTATCCTTTTGGCAATAAATTATCTGCGGTAATTGTTTGACTAACGCAAGCTGTTTCTGCCTCATCTTGCCAAAGTGCCCGATCATCTAAATCATAAAATACTAAGAAACCTCCTAGTAATACCATGATAAAAACAGCAAAGAGCTTAGACTGTAAAACTTGCTTCATAAAATCGATATAATCTTAGCTATAAATTTGAAGTGAAGATAACTTTTGAAAGACAATAAATTCAATAAGCCTTGAAATGAATTGAAAACATCCTCCAAATCAAGCAGAAGAACAGCATGTATTAATTTCTACACATCGAATTCCAAACTCCATTTTAGGCACTATTTCATGACTCAAAATAACAGGAATATTCTATGCTCAAAAGGTCATTCACCTACAAATTTATGCGCCTTACAACATTGTTTTCACTAACAGGAATAAACCGATCAATTTTAACTTTTTATTGTCGAATATTAGTTTCACTGTATACTTATTGACCAATTTAATATCCAGAACATTGCTAGAATACTCCTCCCTTTTGAAGTTCACTATTTCTAAGATGCACAGAAGAATAATTGTACTAATCCTATTCTTCTGTTGTATTTCAATGCAAAAAGCAAAAGCTACCCATGCCTTAGGTAGCGAAATACGAGTAGAATACGTGAGCGCTAGTCAGTACAAGGTTAAATTGAGCATTTATAGAGATTGTAATGGAGTAAACTTACCAAGCACTCAAACCATCAATTGGACTGGATCATGTGGATCAGGAAGCTCTAATGCCATAAGAGTTCTTAAGTCAGATGTCACCAATGTTTGTGCTTCCCAAACATCTGCATGTAATCGTGGTGGTGGTGCCTATGGAATAGAGAAACACAACTATGAAACTACACTCAGCTTTCCTCCGGGATGTATGGATGTGAATTTATATTGGGAATTATGTTGTAGAAACCGAGCCATTACCTCTTTTGATGGAAATGCAAATCAAATGTACAATGAGGTCTTCATTAAAGATCCTTCGCAAGTAAATTATTCTCCAGAATTTATCTTCGGACCATCAGCATTCTTTCCCTTAATTAATAAGCCGATTATAAATTTCCAATGTTCTGACCAAGACGGAGATAGTTTGGTCTATCGACTGGTAAGTCCCCAAGGACAAAGCGGCAATACCGTCAGCTACTATCCCGGTTATAGTGTCTCAGCTCCGCTAGGAGCGGGAATAACAGTCAGTTTAGATCCTATAGACGGTCTAATGGCTCTTAGTCAGACCAATTCTCCAGAAGTAGGAGTTGTTGCTGTAGAAATTGATGAGTATAGAAATGGAATTAAGATAGGTTCTATTCGGAGAGATATGAATTTGAGACTCATCAATCAAGTACTAAATCTTTCAGAAGTTTCGCCCTTAATAGGAGATGGAGGACTTCTTTCAGCAGATACTGTATTATTATTGGGAGAGCCTTTTCATGCAGATGTTTATGTAACCCGAATAAATAGA
>JAESST010000035.1 GCA_016763995.1 Flavobacteriales bacterium
TTGCCGTCACCTTTTTTGTTACTCATAATATTCACCAATAATTTCAATGGGTTATGAGATTTATTTGCCTTTTCGGTGATAAAAAGCGCATACTTATTGTATGAACCAGCACTATCATTACCGATTTCAATACTCTGCTGGCAGTCGATAGCAAAACCGGCGACACCCTGGATATACCGTTTCAGGAATTGCATCGGCATACTGATTTTTTCCTGCCCTGGGCGGGGATGGAAAAATCGCAGATTCAGAGTGAAAGTATTGCGGATATCAAGGCGGCGGAACGGCTGGCGCGGCTGTATGACATTATTGTGCAGGATAACGATATCAAGGATGAAGCAGACCGGCATAGGCTGAATATTTTCCTGTCGCGGCTGTTGTTTTGTTTTTTTGCCGAAGACACCGGCATTTTTGCAAATGATCAATTCACCAATGCCGTGGCGTCTCATACCACAGAAGACGGTAGCGATCTGCAAACCTATTTGCAAAAACTGTTTGCTGTGCTCAATCTGAGCGAACGGACGGACACTCCTCAATACCTGAAAGCTTTTCCCTATGTTAATGGCGGACTGTTTGCTGAGGAGTCGCCCGTTCCCCAATTCAGCCGTAAAGCCCGTAAAATTATTATTGAATGTGGCTCACTGAACTGGAAAGCGATTAACCCTGATATTTTTGGCTCGATGATTCAGGCAGTGGTGCATAACGACCAGCGCGGCAGTCTGGGGATGCACTACACCTCGTTGGTGAATATCATGAAGGTGATCGCACCGCTGTTTCTGAATGATTTGCAGGAACAACTGGAAAAAACGGGGGATGATCCCAAAAAGCTCAACAAGCTGCTGGGCAGATTGTATCAGCTGCGCATATTTGACCCCGCCTGTGGTTCCGGCAACTTTTTGATTATTGCCTACAAGGAACTGTGCAAACTGGAAATTGAAATATTGAAACAATTAGATAAAGGACAAACAAGTTTTAAGGATTTCAGCCATATCCGGCTTTCTCAATTCTACGGTATCGAGATTGACGACTTCGCCTGCCAGACAGCCAAATTGTCACTATGGCTGGCTGATCATCAAATGAATCAGGCTTTCAGGGAAGTGTTTGGTGATGCCAAACCGACCTTGCCTTTGCAGGAGGGTGGGCAGATTGTTTGTGGTAATGCGACTCGGCTGGATTGGGAAGAAGTTTGTCCGAAAGAGGATGAGGCGGAGATTTATATTTTGGGGAATCCACCGTATTTGGGTTCCAGTATGCAATCGAAAAAACAAAAGGCAGATATGGTTACTGTCTTCGATGGTATTAAAGGGTATAAAAACCTGGATTATATTGCCTGTTGGTTCTTGGTGGGAGCAAGGTATATTCAAGACAGCATTGCTCAATTAGCTTTTGTTTCAACTAACTCAATAAGCCAAGGGGAGCAAGTGGCAATGCTTTGGCCACACATTTTCTCAATGAATCTTGAAATTGGTTTTGCGCATCAGTCTTTTAAGTGGACAAATAATGCAAAGGGCAATGCAGGGGTAACTTGTATTGTCGTGGGTATCAGAAACCCTTCGGAGAAACCAAAATACCTTTTTAAAGACGGGATTAGTCATGTTGTGAAGAATATCAATCCATATCTTTCAAATAGTAAAAATATTGTAATCGACAAAAGGAGCTACTCTCTGGCCACAATACCAACTATGAGTTACGGGAATAAGGCTGCGGATGGTGGGCATTTATCGCTTACTGAACATGAAAGAGATGAAATTCTGACAACCACGCCAGAAGCGAAACAATTTATCAAAAAGCTCACTGGTTCTGCTGAATTTATCAATGATAAACGGCGGTACTGTATATGGATTGAAAATAATGAATTGGAGCAAGCTAAATCAATAGTAGAAATTGATAAACAAATAGAAAAAGTACGGCAATTTCGCCTAAATAGTAAGAAAAAGGCAACAAGAGAGGATGCATCTGTTGCTCATCGCTTTGCTGAAGCAAGATATAGTGAAAAAAGCTCAATAATTATTCCACGAGTATCGTCTGAAAGAAGGCAATACATCCCAATAGGCTTTCTTGAAAGTGATACAATCATTCTTGATTCAGCACAGGCAATCTACGATCCCGAAACTTACATCTTCGCCATCATCTCCTCCCGCATTCACATGACCTGGGTACGCGCCGTAGCCGGTCGCCTTAAAACCGATTACCGCTATTCCTCAGCCCTCTGCTACAACACTTTTCCCTTCCCCGACATCAGTGAGGCACAAAAAACCAGCCTCGAAGACCATGTGTTCAAGGTGCTGGACGAACGTGAGCAACACTCCGAAAAAACCCTGGCACAACTCTACGACCCCGATAAAATGCCGGACGGCTTGCGTCAGGCACATCATGAAATGGATTTGGCTGTTGAACAGTGTTACCGACAAAAGCCGTTTGAAAGTGATGAACAACGACTGGAATATTTATTCAAGCTGTACGAGCAGATGATTGCAGCAGAAAAGGTGAAAAAATAATAATGTCTGCTAATCAATCCAATATGATTATTTATAATACCGCAGATGGTAAAACATCGGTTTCACTCTATGCCAAAGATGGCATGGTGTGGATGACCCAAAATCAGTTGGCAGAACTTTTTGACACCTCTAAGCAGAATATCTCACTTCATGTTAATAATATTTTAGAAAACAAAGAGTTAGCTGGAATTTCAGTTGTCAAGGAATACTTGACAACTGCGGATGATGGCAAAGAGTATGCGACGCTGCATTATTCCCTGGAAATGATTATTGCGATTGGCTTTAAGGTTAAGGGATTACGGGGAACACAGTTCAGGATTTGGGCGAATAACCATTTAAAAGAGTATCTGTTAAAGGGCTTTGTCATGGATGATGAACGCTTGAGGAATCCTGATGGTCGCCCTGATTATTTTGATGAATTTCTGGCACGTATTCGTGATATTCGTGCTTCTGAGAAACGCTTTTATCAAAAAATAAGAGATTTGTTTGCGCTGTGCAGTGATTACGATAGCAGCGATAAAGCCACACAGATGTTTTTTGCAGAAACACAAAACAAACTGCTATTTGCAGTTACGCATCAAACAGCCGCTGAGATTATTGGTGATAGAGCGGATGCGAGTAAAGAGAATATGGGGCTAAGCTCTTGGAAAGGTTCGATCGTACGCAAGCAAGATATTACCATTGCAAAAAATTATCTCATTGAAGATGAGGTGGATACACTGAATCGCCTGGTCACCATATTTTTAGAAACGGCAGAGTTGCGTGTTAAAGATCGAATGGATATTACCATGCGCTTTTGGCGAGAAAATGTGGATAAAGTTTTGAGGTTTAATGACAAGGCTGTATTAACTGGCGCAGGTCTTATTAGTAACCCATCCATGAAGCAAGCCGTAGCAAAAACGTATCTTGATTTTGACCAACGACGTAAAACATTTGCAGCAGAACAGGCAGATTTGAAAGAGTTGGAAGAATTGGAAGCCATTGAAAAAGCGCTACAGAACAGAAAGTAAAATAGAAGAGTAACGATCATGCCTAATCTTGTTGATGTAAGCTACGCCCAAACGGGTAACAGCCTGTCCACCAATCCCAGCGGTATGCGTGATATGCAGGCGCGGGCTTTTGCTGCGCGCGATGCGCAATATTTGCTGTTGAAAGCGCCGCCAGCTTCGGGGAAATCGCGCGCTTTGATGTTTCTTGGCTTGGACAAGCTGTTTAATCAGGGCTTGAAA
>JAESST010000451.1 GCA_016763995.1 Flavobacteriales bacterium
AATAAACCGATTGAAGCACTATCGATCCCACCAATTGGTGATATTTTTAAACAAAAAAGAAGAAGAAGTATTGATCCTATTCTAAAACTTGAAGCACCAATTTTACAAACGATTCTACCTGACTATAAAAAAGACAAGAGAATTAATGACCTTATTGTTAAAGTGAAGCTATTAGAGGATAGAATTAAAAAACTTGAAAAAATAATTAATGGATGACAATACGCAACATAACACCCTAAACATAAGGAGACTAAAATAATTATTCCAATTCCAACCTCCTTCTGATTTGAAATCAGAAAACTCTAATCGGCCACTATTCATATCACAATTACTAAACAAAACATTACTAGCAAAAAACTACTAACATGAAAAAACCATTTGACCGAGTAATCACCATTATGTTTGAGAATCAATATCGAAACTATGTGATTCAAAATCCTTTTATGAAAAAGCTGGCTTCTGCTGGTGCAGACATGACTAATTATTTTGGAGCTTTTCATCCTTCTCAAACCAATTATTTAGCCTCTTTTGCTGGAGAAGTCTGTGGAGTTACCAATGACACCCCTCCTGCATCTCCTTTGCTCCAAGAAACTTTAGTCGATCTTTTGGAAGCTAAAAACGTGAGTTGGAAGGCCTATATGGAAGCCTATCCAAATGAAGCTTGGAACCCGGCATGGGCTAATCCAGATTATCCAGCAAAAGAACAGCCGATCACTCAAAACCCAGCTGCCGATGCTGCAGAACTTTCAAGATATTACCGTAAACACAATGCTTTTGCTTCTTTCCACAATGTGCAAAAAGATGAAAAGAGGTGGAACAAAATTGTAAGCGATACAGAATTTTGGAAGGACGTAAATAACAAAAGTTTGCCAGAATACAGTTGGTTTACACCTGATATTTGGAACGATGGCCATTATTTATACAATACTCATATCGATACCAATCCTCGAACTCAATTGGTTCCACAATTATCTGCTTGGCTAGAACATGTTTTTCTGGGTAGCATTAAAACAAAAGACATTCAAGGAGGCGCTGCAATGGGCCTAAAAAACCCAGACTTGGGCTTAAACTTAGATGTCGACCTTTTGTTGACTAATCCTCAAAAGGCATGGGAACAGTCCAATGTGCCTAAAGGAACCTTAATTGTTGTCACTTTTGATGAGGCCGATTATGATGCTCAAGGCTACGACACCAATTACGATGGGCCTAATCAAGTTTATACGGTTCTTTTGGGTGATATGATTCAGCCGGGAACTGTCGTGCCAACCCCATACAATCATTATAATTTAATTCGAACGGTAGAGGAAAATTTTCAGCTGGGTTCTTTGAACAAAAATGATTTTCATGCAAACTGGTTCCGCTTCTTGTGGGATGAATCTTTTGCTTGGAACAAAGCAATTAATACGAATTTCTCTGTTGGAACTGCTTTAGACATTACTTGTGGAGCAGAAGGTGAACACATGATGTTTTCCAATGCAGCAGGAGAACTATTCGATAGCATCTTAAGTTCTTCTGGCTGGAGTCAGCCCAAAGCATTAAATGTTAGCACAGCAGGAACTATTGCTTTAGCATCTTTAGATGGAATTACTGTAATGATCAATCAAGCTGCCAAAGGAGAGTTAATGATGGCAACTTATGAGTCTGCAAGTCAAGAATGGTCTAAAATGATAGCTTTAGAACAAAGTACTTCTGAGAGTTTTGCCCTGACTTCCTATTTAGACATGAGCGATTCTACTAATAAACTGATGCTCTGCTGGACGTCTGAAAATGGATTCATACAATCTATGCAAGGAACAGCGAAAGGTTTTTCTGGAGCTGTAGTTCCGGTAAATCACTTAACAGATGGCAACATGACCTTAGGGCAAGTGGGTGCTTCATTATTCCTAGTTTATAAAGAAAGAAATACGCGTAAAATGCGCATGTGTTCTTACAATACTGGCCCATTCAATGCCTTTGATGCAGTTGATTTCAATGATCAAGCTGCTCCTGAAAACAATACCACTTTACACCAATGGTCTGTCACTGATTTTCCTGTAGGTCATTTCTCAAAGAAAATGGCTGCTTTAGCGAATGAATACCAAAATTTAGGACATCTGTCAATGGCTACTGTATCAGGAGAAATGCATTTGGTGCATAGAGGAGGCTATTTAGATTTATCAAATGCCTATACAGAAATCTTTGGATTAACAGGAATTTACGCCGCTGAAAGTCAGCTATCCAATGGTTTTGGAACCCTGAATCAAGCCGGTTGGACAAAAGAAGAGGAGATGACTAATGTTGCCATTGGCCCAGAGAGTCCAATTGCTATCTGCTCTAGTGGATCAGAATTAACCTTAGTTTGGGCTGACGCTACTAACAAGACTATTCAGTATAAAAGAGGAGCTTATGTTGCGAATGAATAAACATTTTTGAATTGAGAATAGCTTATCTATTTAATATCATTAGAGCTTGTATAAGATGGGATTGGGCTAGTATCAGGAGAAGAATTTCAAATTGATTCGAATAGTATGTAATCACCGTTCTGTAAGGCTTTATTTACTCACATAGAGAATGGCGCTTCTAATTTATTTGTGAAAGAATTGGGTAAAAAAGGCAAACATTCTAGAGCCATATTTGGTGTAGAACATTTGCCTCTTCAATTTTCTATTAGATTATTTATGCACTTCAAGCAAAACAAGTTAATCCTTTGAAAATTAAAGATTTAGTGTTGGCTCTGATAATTTCGCAAGCGAAAAAGCACCGACGGCCATGACAAGATCTCTTACCGCAACATCTAAATAGTTGACACTTAGAATTAAAGTCAAAGCAATTGAAATTAACCAGCCCATAACTACTAAAGCGCCTATTCGGGGGCTTAATAAAACCAGAATACCAGAACTATTTCTATCAGCCCAACTATCATCATAAACGTTGCTGCTTCAAAAGGTAGCATTCCTGCAAATCCTTCAGATATATACTGACTCCAATCTGTCAGTAGGTTTGTAAATTTATCTAACCCTGCTACTATTGGCACAAGTCCATAAGTATACTTTAATATTGTTTTAACTAATTGAACATTCGAATTCATAATTACTCGTTTTTTGGTTTTATTAATTTTGTTTGTTTTTAGATAAAAAGAATTAAAAAAGGTTACAAGCTTTTGTAACTATTTCCTCATTTTACTATCTAATGCTAAACACGCATCAATGGAAGTTATATTAAACAGGAATTCTCAGCACAAAATATCTGAATTGGAACTCATCAAAAGAGTTATTGAGGGCGAAAAAGAACTGTATGAAATCCTTTTAAGAAGAAACAATCAAAAGCTATATCGAGTTATTCGGACCTATATCAAAGATCCGATGGAGATAGAAGATATCATGCAAAATAGCTATCTCAAGGCTTATCAAAAATTACATCAATTCAAGCATGGCTCCACCTATTCTACTTGGTTAATAAGAATTGGGATCAATGAAAGTCTAGCTCGATTAAAAGAGAAAGGAAAGATTTTTCAGATAAGTAACAATTCTCAGTTTAATGAGAGTAATACCATTTTAGAAATGCCTGACAATAATCAAGCAAACCCAGAAACAAAGATTATTCATAAAGAATCTAAGCAGCTACTAGAAGACACTATAGATAGTTTAGAAGTTAAATACAAAGCTGTATATATTTTGAAAGAAGTCGAAGAAATGTCAATAAAGGAGATTTCCGAATGTTTAGGCATTTCAGTTTCAAATACCAAAGTTCGACTCCATCGGGCAAAGCATATGCTCAAAGAGAAATTATATGAATTAAGCGGCAATACTCCCATTTTTGAATTTGGCTTTAGCAGATGCGATAGAGTTACAGAAAACGTAATGAAGTTACTTTCTTAGGTATTCATTAGCAAAGTCCGAAAGATTAGTTACTACTTTTAGAATTAGAGTTAAACCCTACAAAAGGCTCTTAAATACTGAGATGAAAGTTGAAAAAATAGCCGCCGAGATCAATAAGGTATATTTTATTGAAAAGCATACCCTAATTCATGTTTTAAGCGGGAATGGGAGTATTCAAGTAGATTTTAAGAATTATTTTGATTGGCAGGAGAAGGCAATCTTCCTTGAAAAAGGTCAATACATTAAGTTTTTATCAGATGATTTCGTTGTTAGAAAAATAGAATTTTCAAACGAATCAAAATTCTATAATAAGGAGATTAGAGTTCTTTTCAAACACCTGATTTCATTGGGTTATATTGACTTAATGGAATGTGAAGATTGCCAGACGTTTTTGTCTGAATCCATGTTAAATCAAAACTCAGCTGATATCATTGATATTTCATCGAAACAATGGTATTGGCAAAACCCCTTTAAGGCCAACAAAGAAGAATATCAAATCATCTTTGACATTAAAGACATCATTGACAAAGAATTTTTCAATCATATCAGTAGTGCTGATTTGGTTGATCTTATTAATGGAAGAGGGTTTAATGCCCAAGCATTAGTTAAGAGTAAAGTTGGATTGTCGATCAAAAACTTAATGGGTGTAAAAAGGCTTATTGAGAGCAAAAAGGAGATAGCATTTACAGAAAAAAATATTCAAGAAATTTCCTATGAATTAGGCTTTAAAGATCCTGCCTATTTTAATAGAGTATTCCTTAAATCAACTGGGCAAAACCCTATGGAATTTAGAGAAAATTTCGACTATCAAAACAAAGATATCTTTACTCAAAACATTGTTGAACTCTTAAAGAAATTTCATACTCAAGAAAGAGCATTAGAATTTTATGCGGACAAAGTGAACTTATCTGTTAAGGCCTTATCTAGAAAAGTACAGGCAAAAATGAATACTTCCCTTGGACAATTGATAAGGCTTGAACTTATTAACACAGCCAAATTGATGCTCTTAGATGATATAAGTATTCATTCTATTGCGGAGAAACTCCATTTTGAAGAACCTAATCATTTCTCAAGCTTTTTTAAGCATTACTCTGGTATAACACCCAGTGATTTCAAATCTAAAAAATACAATTCTTAGTCCTTTTTTTGTAGCCTTTCAACTTTCTCCTCTTCTCATTTTTGCGGTGTAATAATTTTAAAAACCAAAAAAATGAATGTTAAAGAACAAGTATCAAAAATTGATGCAATTGTAAGCCAAGGTGCAATAGTAGATGCAGTAAAGGAATTCTTTGCTGAAAATGTAAGTACTTCTGATTACAGCAATGGTGGAACAAACGGTAAAGCAGAAATGATTGCAAAAATGGAAGGTTTTGCAGGATCAATCGCTAAAGTGAATGGGATTACACATCATCATTCGATAGTTGATGGGTTCGTTTCTGCTTCAGAATTCACATTTGATTTCAGCATGAAAGATGGCAGTAAAATCTACTGGCATGAAATTATCCGTAGAATATGGAATGACGAAGGGAAGGTTATTCAAGAAGAATACTTTAATGCACAATAAAACACACAAATAAAACTAAAAAAATAGAAAACATGAATACATTAAAAACATTAAGCATTGCCTTAGGACTATTTATCAGCATTACTATAGTGGCTCAAGACAAAATGGCCAATAACATGGACAACAGTAATATTGCACTTCAAGGATATAGTGCTGTATCTTACTTAGATTTAGGAATCGCTCAAAAAGGGTTAAAAGAATTCAAATCAGAACACGAGAAAGTGGTTTATTATTTTACCTCTGTAGAACAAAAATCGGCTTTTGATAAAAATTCAGATAAATATCTACCTCAATATGGTGGCTTCTGTGCCTTTGGAACTTACGCAGGCGCTAAATTTAGACCTGACCCAAACAAATTTATTGTAAAGAATGGGAAGTACTTCTTATATCTCTATAATCTAGAATTAGATGCACAACAACTGTGGTTAGCAGAACATGATCATAAAAAGTTGAAAAGTGTAGCAGACAAAAATTGGGTAAAGCTTAGTAAAACACACAATTAGAAATCTCAATTTTCTGATAGGCTAATTCAAATAAGCTTTCCATACCTCTTCTTAATTCAAAGTATAATAATATATTGTACTTTGGATTAAGCTCGTTAAGCTTTTAACCTGAGCTCGGTTCTTAATAATTCAGAACGTAGATAAACAGCACCCAAGCCAATTTTAATCATGGAAGATCTCATCCGTCAAATCGAAGCCTGCTTAGTTTGTGCAGAACATCTGGATCATGAACCACGCCCTGTTATCAGCCTTGCTAAAAACAGCAAAATTCTAGTCATTGGACAAGCACCCGGCTCTAGAGTACATCAATCAGGAATTCCTTGGAACGACAAAAGTGGTAAAAACCTGAGAGAATGGTTAAACGTAAGTGACGATGATTTTTACGATACTGACAAATTTGCCATTGTTCCGATGGGCTTTTGCTATCCGGGAAAAGGAAAAAGTGGAGATTTACCACCTAGAAAGGAATGCGCTCCCCTGTGGCATTCGATACTCCTCGACCATTTAAAAGAAGTCGATTTGATTCTTCTCATTGGTAAATACGCTCAAGATTATTACTTAAAAGAAGACATAAAGAAGAATTTAACCGAAACAGTAAAGAATTTTGAAGCATACCTACCTAAATTCTTTGTTCTTCCTCATCCATCTCCAAGAAATATCATCTGGATGGCCAAAAATGAGTGGTTTAAAGAAGAAGTTCTTCCCAATTTAAAAGAGAAAGTATCCTCTATTCTTAAATGAATTTTATTCAATATCTGTAGTCAGCTTAAACCTTAAAACTCGACCATTATCTGTGTCCGCTACGTAAACGATTTCATTTCGGTATGCCACTGATGATGGATTGTTAAATTGAGACGCTCCAATACCTTTACCTCCAAAAGAAGTTTTGATGTATTTAGTTTGTCCAGATGCTGGAGGAGGTTCAACTCCTTCTAAACCGTTTGACG
>JAESST010000452.1 GCA_016763995.1 Flavobacteriales bacterium
CCATCTTACGGTAGGCCATTTTTAATTCCTCATCTGAAGCATCTTGAGTAACCTCAAGTATCTTATAATCAGAACCAGTTTGTCGCACAAACATAGCTTTTATAGATTCAAAGTCTGCTAACCCAATTCCTAAAAATCCTGCTATCCTCTGAATAGTAACAACTTCACTAGGGCTAATATTCCCATCCGCTTGAGCAATACCAAATAAATAATGTACTAACTGAAGACGACTAGCATACTGCATTTGATATCGAATCTGATGTCCAATGTTTCGAGCATCTACCGGCTGTTTCAAAATATCCCTAAGGGCTACCATCTGTTGCTTCGTTTTTGCTTCACCAAATTGCTGAACATAAAACCGTCTTACATATTCCAATTCTGACTTTAAAACTTGCCCATCCGCCTTCATCACAGCAGCTGTTAGCACTAAAAGACTTGCTGCAAAATCTCCTGTGGCAGTTTGTTCGTAGGCTTGTTGCCCAGAATATCTTTGGCGAGACGTAAAGTTCTCATCCCATTCAACAGCTCCCCTTCTGTCAAATAAACTACCAATTACATACCCAATAAATCCTCCTATAAAATTGAACAAGGCAAATCCTATTAAAGCTCCAATCCATTTTCCCCAACCTTTCATATTTTTTAACGTTTAATAGATAATAAAATTAGGAATAAGAAGTTCCTTAATTAACAGAGTTAATAAATTTTGAAACTGTCAATAATTGACTAATTTTGCGGATTGGAATTGCAAGTTCTTAAACCAACATACAAAATCATCCCTCCTCCTATAGAGAGCGGTTCAGTGTACTATTTTACGACGAATAGTGGAATGAATTATGAAGTTCGATTTGGAAGGAAACAAAACAATATTCTAAACACTTCTATTGTGTTCGGAGTATTAAATGATGAGTTTGATGGAGAAGAGTATAGCTTGACCAATAAGTTTGAGGTTTACCCAGTGATGGCAACCATAGTAGAAATAGTGCAACGATATATACATCTGCACCCAAAAATAAATTGCTATGAGTTTACAGGTGAACCAACTAACAAAGAAATAGACAAGGAGGGTCGAATTCGATTAGCACTTTACAACAGGTATTTGTCAACTATTTTTGATAAAACTTGGAGTATAAAAAAAATGAGAAATAAAACCATTGTGTCAAAAGAGTACGTACAATCTTAGCACAGTTTTTGCTATAAATAAGGCGTAGAAAGAAAATTAAAGGAAGAATATGAGACAACTGAAAATTAGTCAACAGATTACCAAAAGGGAAAGTAAATCTCTTGAGAAATACCTACAAGATGTTTCTAAGGAAGAGATGATTACTGCCGAAGAAGAGGTAGAGTTGGCGATTAAAATTCAAAGTGGCGACGAAAGAGCATTGAATAGATTAGTAAGAGCCAACCTAAGATTTGTTATTTCTGTTGCGAAGCAATATCAGAACACCGGTCTTACTCTCGAAGATTTGATTAATGAAGGAAACCTTGGATTAATCGAAGCTGCTAAGAGGTATGACCATACAAAGGGGTTTAAGTTTATCTCTTATGCTGTTTGGTGGATTCGTCAGAGCATCTTAAAGGCTGCTGCTGACAATTCAAGAACTATTCGATTACCTCACAACAGATTAGGAGAGATTCAAAAAATCAGCAAGGCCTCAAATGAATTCGAGCAGAAAAATGAGAGAACTCCAACTGCAGACGAATTGTCAGACTTGACAGAAATGGATGTAGCGAAAGTAGAAATGTCTTTGAAAATGTCGAAGAAGCAAGTTTCTATTGATGCTCCGATGAGTAATGACGATGATAACAATAGCCTTGTTAGTGTTCTTGAAAATTCTGACACTCCTGATCCTACAGATTCATTACTCCAAGAGTCTCTTTCACAAGATTTAGAAAGAACTCTTGCTTATTTGAAAGGGATGGAAGCTGAGGTAATTCGTTTATTCTACGGTTTAGGTGGAGCAAGTGAAATGACCTTGGAAGAAATTGGAAATACTTTTGGGTTAACGAGAGAAAGAATCCGTCAAATTAAAGAAAGAGGGTTAAGAAGATTAAGAAGAGTTTCGAATCAAACGAACCTACAGACTTATCTTTAACATCTAATTGAATATAATTCTAAACCGCATTTCGAAAGATTTGCGGTTTTTTTATGCCTTCTCTAAATTCTCATAGTTTCTAGGATAGGCCCATTCTAAAAACTTAAAATCATTCATATTCAGCTTAGGGTTTTCAAAATCGACAAACTCTTTTACTTGTAGTACAGCTACAATAGGATATTTTTTTTGAGTAAATCTTTTCCCAACGAGTTTAGGTTTTAGTAGTATATATTCATACCTAGTTTCTGAAGAATCTAGGTACAATTTGGTAATATAATATGTTTCGTCACGATTTAAAAAAATCTTCCTT
The DNA here is from genome assembly GCA_016763995.1 of Flavobacteriales bacterium. GTDB lineage: Bacteria > Bacteroidota > Bacteroidia > Flavobacteriales_E > Vicingaceae > NORP294. The sequence goes on from JAESST010000452.1 coordinate 2,404, forward strand.
TCAATAAAGGCTTTCTTAGACGTTTTTAAATATGTTCCTTTTCTACTTAAAGGGTTCAACCAAAGATATTCCTCATAATAGTTGTTTAAATACACTTCATTATAACGCTCTCCTCTAACACCTAATCGGTAAGAGTTATACTTATTTGAGTACAAATTTACTTTACGGTAATAAATAGGAAGCTGTAATTTTAAAGGAAACCAGCGGCCTTTTATAAGTTTGAATCTACTAAACCTAAAACTACATGTGCCAACTATAAAAGCAGTCAGAAAGGTATTAAAGCCAATGCTTGAAATTGTCCTTTCCAAACCTCTATCGTAAAGCAGCATTGAAAATTGGATTCCGAAGACTATTACATAATAAAAAATCAATCTTTTTGTTACTTGATCCGTATTAACAACGAATTTGTAAGAAAAGAAGGTTGAATTATTCAATGCATTGTTAAGTATAGTAGCAAAGAGAGAGATTGACTCTAGAAAAAATAGAACCGTAATGATATACCCAATCGGCTGAACAGCCGGGTGCATTAACCAAAAATCATAAATTCCGTGAGACAATGACCCGACAAAAAAATAAAATAAGATGATGAATATCCCATATTTATTTCTTTTGTATTTATATAAAATGATACCGTAAGCTGTAAATGCGGCGAACATCATATGACCTACAGTAGAGAGGATAGATCTTCCACTTATAATATGTGCTCCATAGTTTGAAAAGTAAAGAACATTTTCAGCAGCTGAAAAGCCCAATGCACCAATGCAGATATAGCTCACATAATCTATTGGTTCATTTAACTCTTTCTTAAAAAAAAGACACGCGAGAAAAAAGGGAGTAAGCTTTGCAAATTCCTCCAGCATACCTATTCTAAACACACAATAAATAAAATCTTGAAGGAATTCTCCATTCATCTCAAATTGAGTTGAATCAAGCAGGTAGAGGTTCAATCCAAAAACCACAAAAACGGATGCGGCGCCAAGGAAAAAGATTATGATAAAGTATTTTAACTTCTCTGATTCGTAAATATCTATCAAACGATAGTAATCAACCCAGATCCATGCGATAAATATAGCAGTAAGAATAAAAAGTAAATACATTTAACGAAACATTTCTTTCATTCTTAAACTTCTATTTAACCCAGCTATGCCCCTCTGGATTGGTTTCAAATTCTAGTATTTCCTCAGCTTTAAATAGTAAATCAGAAACTAGTTTTTTTCCGAAAACCTGAAGACAAAACACCAAACAACTAGCAGGGCTACATTTTTCATGACTTAAAAACTCAGTCAACAAGCCTTCATGATTAAGATTTGGAAACAATGGACTGAGTATGAAATATGCTGCTGCGCTAAGAGAGATTTCTTATTTTCAATCGAAGCATTTTGAGAAAGTAATCTATGTGTATTGTTCTTTTTACTATCCATTAAATTATTTACTCTCACTCTCCTTTGAATTTAGCAAAATAGAAGATAAGAACCTGCTTTCATCCACAGAACCATTAAGCCCTTCTGTTTTATCGTGTTCTGTAAACTGCCATCCTGTCCAGCTTTTATTAGTCCATGCTTCAGGGATTTTAGCCTCTTCACTTCCATATTCCGCAATCCAAAGCTGATACGTAGAAAATTGATCATTATTTAAATACTGATTCCCAAATGGGTGGTTCGTATAAATCATTGGCTTTATTCCTAATTTCTCTTCTACATAATTTAACCATTTCATAACACCCTCTTGGTATGCTTCCACTGTTAGCCCCTCTATACTCTGCCCTTCAAGATCAAGTGCTGGCGGTAAATGATGAGCTCCCATATCCTTAACTGTATTCACAAAATGTTCTGCTTGTTTGATTGGATCATCCTTTGCAACATAAAAATGATATGCTCCTCGATACATCCCATTTCCCTCAATTTCACTCCAGTTTGTTTGAAATTCAGGATCTGTGTATGTTATTCCTTGGGTTGCTTTTGCTATTCCAAAATGTTTTCCTGATTTTTTTATGGTAGCCCAATCTACTTTTCCTTGAAAATGAGAAACGTCAAATCCATATATGGTATCAAGCTCAACAGCTTTGGCTGTATCTTCTGAAGATTTTTTTTCTTCAGGTTTTACAATTGAATCTGTAGCTACTACAGCAACTTCCGTCTTTATTTCGGGAGATTTAGGTTGGCAGGCAACAATTGATAGAATTGTTAGGCCTAAAATAAGAGTTTGGAATCGCTTAGTTTTCATCGTTTGTTGGTTGTTTTAGTGGTGTAATTAAATCAGATAATAAATATCTCATGATATAATAATATCCTAAGGGTAAGAGAAGAAATAGAAATAGAACATGAGTAAATAAAATAAGGCTCAATCCAATAATTTTTTGTCCTGCAGTTTTCAACACGATAAGGGTATCGTTAAAAACTAAACTTACATCGTCTTCCGCTTTATACACTGTACCTTCTACCGCATCTTTGGCTCGATTAAAAAGAGAAATATGTGTTTTTCCTTTAGTTTCTGCGTCTTTTAATTGTGCTTCTTTTTGACTTTGGAGCTTAGTTTCATGTGCTTTCTTCTTGACTAAGTAATTCTCATGTGCCGTTTTTAGTTCTTGATTTAGATTCGTTCCTAAGTCTACTTTAACTTCCTTATTTATCGCTTTAATTCCGATCGTATAAACTGATAAACCTGGATTAATCACTAAGAATAGAATTAAAAGCTTAAATGCAGTCCCTTTTGATCGCTCAAAAAACACAAACACTATTGAAATCAGCATTAAGATTTTTAGGATAATGGATTTTGATAGCGTTAACGCTATCATTTGGAGCCCTAACAATAAATTGGCATACTCCAAATATTGCA
>JAESST010000453.1 GCA_016763995.1 Flavobacteriales bacterium
CCATCAAAAACCATTAAAGGTTTTTCTTTTGGTGGATAATTGGTAGTATCTAATTTGGTAAACATAGGAGGTGTATGAAATTCAAGTATTTAATAAAGCTTTAGCTCTATTGTTCATAAGGAACTGTACTTTCCAAAGAATGATAGGTTCTGAATGTCGTTTTCCCCTCTACTATCTTTACATTAAAATTTAATGTATCAGTGGAGATGTTGTTTCCCTTCGTTACCAATTTTACATCATGTGCTCCTTCCTTTAAACTTCTACGTTGGTAATAAATACTGTTAGGGAGAGATTGCCAATTCCTTGTGTCAGCCTTTTCTGTTACCGCATTTAATGCAGAAACTAAGAAGCCCAAATCTTCATTTTTACTAGAAATTGCTAATTCTGATGCCTGCTTCAATACTAAACGAGCAATTGATTTACCCATTTCTCTTAACATTCGATCCTCTAAAGTTGAGATAGCAATTTCACCAATGTCTTCTGCCTTTTCTAAATTCAGCTTTTGATTTCCAACTTCAATATAGGCCTCACTCACCAAAGGGCTTCTCATCCTATACTTTGGAATTGCCATTCTAACAAATCGAACTTGATTCAGGTCGGATTCCCCAAGCTTATCATTTGAAGTATTAACGGGAATAGGGAAACTATAACCTGCATTTTCATTGGCAAAAACAAATCCACCACCGCTCTCATCTCTCGCAAAGTTGATACTAAACTCTCCTTTTACTGGGCCTAATCCATTTAACCAAAAGAAAACTAAATCTCCGTTTCCTTTCTCTTCAGCTCGATAAGTAAACCCAAACTCCTTTTCATATCGATCTAGTTCTTTTCTAAACCCATTGTACTTCGCCATTCGTAACAAATCAATTTGTAGTTGTTGAGGCGCTATAGTTTGAAAATTTTCTTGGTAATTCGAATCGTAAATAGTTAATGCATTTCTATATGCGATGAAAGCGTTATTATAATCTTTTTGAGCTTCATAAATAATCCCCATCAAGCTATGCGCAAAAGCATCTTCTTTATAACGATTCTTTTTATCTTCATACCGATCATTTAGCTCATTCAAAGAAATATTGACTCTTTTCACTTCTACTAATGCTTCATCCAATTGATTCAATTGAAGATAATTAATGGCTTTATAAAAGTGAATAAGCACTACTTCAAAATCTTCTGCCTTATATGGCTTAAGCATAGGGTTTGCAATACTGCTGAGGATATCGTAAGAAATATTCAAACGATAATCTTGAGTATAGATGTATGCTTTCTCGAAGTACTCATTACTGACTTCGTAATTCCCAAGCATTTGCTCTATAACCCCCCTATCTAAAAAATAGAGTAAACGGTCTTTCTTTTCTGCTGCTTTCTTTTGACTAATTAGAAATTTTTGTGCCTCTTCTAAGTTTCCAACGGTAAACTGCTCATTGAATTTATAACTTTTTTGATAATAGGAAGCACAAGAAGAGAGAAGAAATACCGTCAGCAGTACTACTACGACGATATTTAAATTTGTTTTCATGAATAGACTTATTCAATTACTTTCTTAATCTTCTTATCTCCTATCCAAACTTTTTCATTGGTCTCTAAGTTTGTCAGTTCAAGATCTGTCTGATAAAACACCAATTTCTGCTTTCCATTAGAATCAACAATTGAATTTACTACTCCTTGTAACATAAAATCTGCTCCTAACTCTTTTCCCCATTTAGCAGTTGATGCAGCTGAAGAGAATTCATTTTGATCTGCTCTTTCTTTTCTTAATTCTTCTCTAGCTTCTCCTGCTTGTACCAATCTTACTTTTCCGCTATTCAGTACTGCCTTTTCGATATCCTTGATATAGGTTTCAACAGCAATGTGCTCATGACTTTTGTTTTTTACTAATCCAACAATAATTACAGGGCGTTTTCCCATTCCCTTTTCAAACTCTTCTAACCAAGGTCTTAATAACATATCGCTGACCATCTCTTCTGCTACTAGTCTAGAATCAGTATCATTCCAACGGCCACTTAAATCGATTACAGCATCTTCTTGTACTCTTGTTACTTGTTTGGTTCCCTTACAGCTTTCAAACACAAAAGTTGTGCTTACTAAAACAGCTGCGACTAATAGTGATTTTAATTTCATGATTTCTTGTTTTTAGATTTAATCCGTCTATTCAATATTTGTGCCAAAGGTAAAATTATTTGATCCATCCATGAATATAAATAGAATAAAGTATCACTCTACTATTCTTCAGGTTTTTTTATTTTTCTAAGTCAAACCTATAAACTACTTGCAAAACAAACCCAATACATGTTAATTAGGCTTTTAAATCTTTCCTCTTTTTATAATAAAACCCACCTTGAAGACTCAAGGTGGGTTTAAATCAAAGCCTAATTCCACTTAGTCAGCTAGTATTGCTAATGTGTTTGATTTGTTCGCTTTTTCCATTGCCATGCACTCAATTGATGTTGCATCAATGGTTACGACTCCAGTTTCTGAATAATAATTCACTTCATTAGAAGCTAAGTCGTAAGAAGCTAACTTATTTAATTCTCCATCTTTCTCAAAATTCCAAGCATAACCCTCAGTATCAAACGACATGGCTCCCATATCAATTAACTCTCCTCCATTTAGCTTTGCAAAAGACATCTTGTTTTGTGTGGCCGTTATTTTATAAGTATCACCATTTAAAGTAATCAATTGCTCTTCTACCTGACCTGCTTCCATTGACAGAGGATTTGAACCCGACCAGAATTCAATTAGATTAAAGATTACTACATCTAAAAATCCCGCTATACCATATACAGGTACGATATTCAACACATAAAATAATAAAGTTTTTAAAACTTTATTATCTACACTGTCGTTAAATCCATGTACTTTTTGAATTAAACCAAATGATCCGAAGCAGCCTGTTTGCGTTATTAAAACGGATAATGCTGCTGCCAAAAAGAATGTTTTCTTCATGTTTATTGTTTTTTTAAGTTTCTATAAATATAAATGAAAGATCAATAACTTATAACAATTGAATCTAATTTGTCAATAACTAAGGTTTTTTGTTAATAATGCAATTTAAATTTCCTTCAAGCACTCACGAACAGCAAATTCAAATTCGTAATATTGTGCTTTAATGAAATTTATTGCTCCAGAGTTTCTTTATGCCCTCGGATTCCTCGCAATTCCTATTTTAATACATCTATTCAATTTTCGCAGGTATAAAACTGTAAAATTTTCTCAGGTTCGTTTTCTGAAAAGTGTTAAAAAACAAACACAATCTACCTCAAAATTAAAACACATCATTGTACTGCTTTGCAGATGTTTTGCCCTTGCTGCACTAGTACTCGCTTTTGCTCAACCTATTCTAGAAAAGGATAATCAGCCTATTGCTGTTGGAAAAAAAGGTGTGGTTATTTATTTAGACAACTCCTTTTCTATGCAAGCAAATGCTGAAGTAGGTAGCTTACTTGATTTAGCAAAAAGCAAGGCAC
>JAESST010000454.1 GCA_016763995.1 Flavobacteriales bacterium
ATTATTACTGATATGATAGAGTTACAAAACATTAAAAAATCATTCAATGGCAATCAAATCCTTCACGGAATAGATATCATTTATGAGAAAGGGAAAACCAACCTAATAATTGGTGCCAGTGGATCAGGCAAATCAGTGATGACCAAATGTACCGTTGGATTAATCGAACCGGACGAAGGTAAAGTCCTTTATGATGGTGAAGATTTTACCAACATGACCTTAGACAAAAAAAAAGCAGTTCGTAAGAAAATTGGAATGCTTTTTCAAGGAAGTGCTCTTTTCGATTCTCTAACCGTAGAAGAAAACATTAAATTCCCTCTAAGAATGCATGCAAGCATGACAGAGAAAGAGATGGAAGACCGAGTTAACTTTTGTCTTGGACGTGTTGACATGTCAAATGTCAACCACCGCTTCCCTGCCGAAATAAGTGGCGGAATGCAAAAGAGAGTTGGAATCGCAAGAGCTATTGCCTTAAACCCAAGCTATCTATTTTGTGATGAGCCTAACTCAGGTCTTGACCCGAGCACCTCTATCTTAATAGACAACCTCATTAAAGAACTTACAGAAGAGTATCAAATCACGACTATTGTAGTAACTCACGATATGAACTCTGTGATGGAAATTGGAGACCATGTAGTCTTCATTCACGAAGGCCACAAGCATTGGGAAGGGAGTAAAGAGACTATCCTTAAAACTGACAACAAGGAGTTGTCTGACCTTGTTTTCGCCTCTGACTTGATGAAGAAGGTTAGAAATCTATAAACTCTCAAAAAAAACGAAGCATAAAAAAAGCGACTATCTTTCGATAGTCGCTTTTCATTTGTTCTATAAGCGCTGATTAATTAACAGCAGCTTGAAATTCTGAATTGTCTTTGTATGATCCAAACTCAGCATCTTTCTTAGCTCTTGTTTTCAACTCAGCGTTTTTAGCTGTAGCTGACTTTAAGTTAGAAATTGCCATGTTCTGATCTCCCATTCTAGCTCCGATAATTGCTTTCAAATAAAGGCTCTCAGCAGATGTAGCTGTTGCAGAAGCGTCAATTGTTTTTAATGCAGTTTGATGATCTCCATTTAACGTTTGAGCCAATGCAGCATTGTAAGTTTTTACACTAGCATAACTAGCAACAGCAGAAGAGTAATCTCCTTTCTTCATTTGAAGGTACCCCATGTTGTTTCCAACAGCAGACCCAGCTCCTTTTGCAGCAGCATAAAACTCCATTGCTTTATCGTTGTTTCCGTTAGCTCTTTCAAATACTCCTAAGTTATTATTGGTAACAGGATTGTTTGGAGAAAGGCTATTTGCTTTATCCAACTCTTTCTTAGCAGCATCCATATTGTTCTGCGTCATATGGATATAAGCAACATTATTAGGTCCTCTCCAATCGTCAGTATGTAACTTAGAGAATGTTGAATAAATCGCCATCTTCTCATCCAAATTATCAGTCATAGTTGCAGCATAAAGCAGCTCTTCCTTACTTAAAGTATCTGGATTAGATTTTGCAAATTCCTTGATTTTTTCATCAGAGAAACTAGTCATTTCACCTTTTACTGTAATTTCTGATCTTCTTAAGTTTGGTAAAATTTGATCTTGAATTACTTCAAAAGTTGCAGCTAAATTCCTGATTTCCTCTTCTCTCTTCGAGTTGTCTTCATACATTGAAAGAACTCTTAAGATTAAATCTTTGTCTTTAAGATCTGATGATTGCATTGCAGATTTGAAACCATCCCAATCTTCTCCTTTACCTACATTGCTAAAAAATTCCTTTTCAGAAGCAGCTTTAACTTTATTCCTTCTTAAAATACTCTTAACTGAATTAGAAGCAGAACCTGCTCTGTTGTCTGCAAGGTTTGCATTCAAAGATATTTCCCCTTCAGGAGAAGCGTAAGCAACAACATCAGTTCCTTTAAATACAAACATTGGATTCTTAGCCATTTCCTTAGACCAATCCTTTATTGCTTTCATATCAGCATCAGATAATTCTGAGGATCTAACTCCTGACCTATTTTTATCATAATTGATAACTGCGCTAGTACTCATTGGAGTTACTTTCATAAAAGCATCAGCTCCAATAATTGGCATATCATCTTCCATTGCTGACATTGGAGTGATAACTGTACCTGTTGTAATTTGTTTTGGGTCAAAAGACTTTTCTTTTCCCTTATATTTCCCAACAGCAGAAGCACTTAAAGTGGCAACATCCATTCCACTAACGTAAGCGATTTTATCATTATAAGAAAAGCTTCCTCCTTTTTCAAAATTGATTTTCTTGCCTGAAACTTCAGAATCTTGTCCTACTAGAATAATCTTATCTAATGATTTTTCTCCACCTTCATATTTCAACGTAGGAGTTACTTCAACAGAAACTTTCTTACTGAAAAACTTTGGAGGAATTGATCCTGCTATGTTTATTTCAATACTATCTCCGTGCAATTCTAATGGGCTTGGAGTAACAGTATACTTTACTTCTTCAGCTCTTTTAGTCATGTTGCTTAAAGGATTACAAGCCACAGTTGTTGCGGCAGCTAACCCAATGAATGCAAACGATTTAATGGTATTTCTTTTCATCTTAAATTGTATTCTAACAGTTTAGTTCTAACTGCAATATTAGTGAATTCTCACTACTCACGCAAGGTTAAGTCCAGCCTTTCAAGTCCTTTAAATCTAGTTTAACATTTTTTACACTCTAATTTATCATCTAAGAAATTCAGTAACTCCATAACCGTCTTTTTTAATATAGGATGAAGGAAGGAAGGATATGTTTCACTTAAGGGCATCAAAACGAATTTCCTTTGGTGCATTAAAGGATGTGGCACTATTAAGTTTATAGTATCTATAATCATTCGATCTAAGAATAAAATGTCAATATCAATTACACGATTATGATATCTCTTAGTAGATATTTTTTTTAATCGCCCCAGCTCTTTCTCTATGGATTGAGTAATAATCAATGCATTATGGGCATCTAAGCTTGTTTCGAAAGTAGCAACAAGGTTATAAAAATCATTTAGATCATCTTGTCCCCAAGCTTTAGAAACATAATAAGAAGACTTTAATACCATTTTTCCAAGCTCCATTTCAAGCAACGTAAGAGCTCGCTCAATATGCTCTTTCCTATCTCCTAGATTTGATCCAAGCGACAAATAAATAATATGTTTCCTTTCATCCATGTTCGACGCCATTAATGTAAATCTATTCAAAAGAGAATGAATCGATAGTAGGTTTGCACAAAATATTTATACAGATGAAACAATTTTTCAAATTCATGTTTGCCTCAATGTTAGGCTTGATATTAACCATTGCTCTTGTTGTTGTTCTATTTATTGGAGCTATCTCAGCAATAGTATCTTCCTCTCAGTCTGAAAAAGCACCAAGAATAGTCGACAATACTATTTTACATATTCAATTTAAAAAACTAATTCAAGACAGACCTTCAAACAACCCTTTAGAAAATATTGATTTCAATACATTTGAAGATAAAACTCCGCTTGGGTTAAAAAACATTCTTGACAACATAGAGAAAGCAAAGAATGACGATAGAATTAAAGGTATTTATCTTGATATTTCTTCGCTTCAAGCTAATATGGCAAGTGTAGAGGAAATTAGAAAAAAACTTATTGACTTTAAAAGCTCAGGTAAATTCATTGTAAGCTATAGTGAAAATTTTGGACAGGGAGAGTATTATCTTTCAAGTATAGCTGATGAAATTTATCTAAATCCAGCAGGGGAAATGACCTTTAAAGGATTAAGCGCACAAGTAATGTTCTTTAAAGACATGTTAGGACGCCTTGAAATAGACATGCAAGTAATTCGACATGGGAAATTCAAAAGTGCCATTGAGCCTTTCATTAGAGAAAACATGAGTGATGCAAACAGAGCTCAAATTTCGACACTAGTCAATACTTTATGGGATCATCAGTTGGAACAAATCAGTTCAGCTAGAAATGTAAGTACTGATCAACTCAATAAAATTGCAGACGGCCTATTAATAAGAAGTGCAGTTGATGCTGAAAAATTTAAATTGGTTGATGGATTAAAATATGAAGACGAAGTTCACAGTCTACTCAAATCAAAACTGAACCTTGAAGAAGATGATGAATTAAATATAATTGCTTTAAACAAGTTAAATAAAGTAAAACGTAATTCTCAAAATTCAAGTGAATCTTCAAAAGAAAAAACACTATCAAAAAACAGAATTGCAGTCATCTTTGCTGAAGGAGAAATTGTAAGCGGAAAAAGCAGAGATGGTTATATGGGCTCTGAAACAATTGCAAAAGCCATCAAAAAAGCAAGAAAGAATACTAAAGTTAAAGCCATTGTTTTAAGAGTTAATTCTCCCGGAGGTAGTGCCCTTGCATCGGATGTAATGTGGAGAGAAGTTATTCTTGCCAAAAAAGAGAAACCGCTTGTTGTTTCAATGGGAGGAGTTGCCGCCTCAGGAGGTTATTATATTTCGTGTGCAGCAGATAAAATTTACGCTGAGAGCAGCACAATTACTGGATCAATCGGAGTCTTTGGATTAATTCCAAACATGAAGGGAATGTTCAACAAGAAACTTGGCATTAACATAGATCGAGTAAATACCAATCAATTCTCTGATGGCTTAACACCATTTAGACCGTTAGAAGAGACTGAAAGAGCAGCCTTAAAAGACATGATAGAAATTATCTATGCTGATTTTACTCAAAAAGTAGCTGATGGAAGAAACATGACACAGGCTTCTGTTGACAGTATAGGCCAAGGAAGAGTATGGACAGGAATTAATGCGAAAGAGATAGGACTAGTTGATGAAATAGGAGGATTAGAGGATGCCATATTATCGGCCGTTGAGATGGCAGACCTAGAAGATTATAAAGTAATTGAACTTCCTGTTCAAGAAGATCCTTTTCAAAAAATATTGAAAGGATTATCAAATGACGTAAGAATGCAAATCCTTGGAGAAGAGATTGGACGTGCAGAATATTACTACAACAACATCAAGCAGGTAATTAACTCGAAAGGAGTGTATACAAGGTTACCAGTTGAGATTATTATCGATTAATTTTCCTAAAACCCTAAGTCCGGTTCTTCTTAAGAATTCAAAACGTAGATAAATAGTAAGATTGAGTTACTATTTTATCAAGACCGCACTTTTAAAAGATGCGGTCTTTTTTTATTCAATTAATTAAAGATTATTTATACCTTTATAACACAACCTAAGTTAATCGCTCATGCCTCTTTTCAATTCAATTTTTTCTTGGTGGATGAAGAAAAGATCTCATCAAATTGAATTATTTCTCAAGTATCCCAATGAAGTTCAAAACGAGTGGTTCGAAGAATTAATCAATACTGCACGCAATACAGAATTTGGGAAAAAGCATAAATTTTCTAAATTAAACGACATCTCCAACTTCAAAACAGAAGTAGCTGTTCAAGATTATGACGATTTAAAGCCCTATGTCGAAAGACTCATGAATGGCGAACAAAATTTACTTTGGCCAACCGAAACAAAATGGTTTGCTAAATCATCTGGAACTACTGCTGCAAGGAGTAAGTTTATTCCTGTAACAAAAGAAGCGCTCGAGGAATGCCATTATAAAGGAGGAAAGGATATGCTTTCTATCTATTGCACTGCTAGACCCGAAACCCAAGTATTTACAGGAAAAACGCTCATGATGGGAGGAAGCAGTCAAACCATTGACCCAGGAACAGACTCCTACCAAGGAGACCTCTCCTCTATTATTATTAAGAACCTCCCTTTTTGGGCAGATATTTTAAGAACTCCAGATCGAGAAACAGCTTTAATGAAAGATTTTGAATTGAAGTTAATAAAGATGGTGGAAACAACGGTGCATGAAAATGTGACCAGCCTATCAGGTGTTCCATCGTGGATGCTAATTTTATTAAATAAAATCCTACAAGAGACAAACTCCTTAGACATCTCTAGCATCTGGCCCAACCTAGAAGTTTTCTTCCATGGCGGAGTCGCTTTTACACCTTATAGATCTCAATTCGAAGAACTCATCCGTTCTTCGAAAATGAATTATATGGAAACCTACAATGCGTCCGAAGGTTTTTTTGGAATTGAAGATTTAAATCATCAAAGTGAATTGTTATTGATGTTAGATTATGGAATCTATTATGAGTTTGCTCCAATAGGTGAATGGGATAAAAAATTCCCCAATACCTTAACTTTAGACGAAGTAGAACTATATACGAACTACGCCATCATTATTTCTACTAATGCAGGACTATGGAGATATAAAATTGGAGACACCGTTCAATTCACTTCCAAGTACCCCTTCCGAATCAAAGTATCAGGCAGAACTAAACATTTTATCAATGCTTTTGGAGAAGAAGTTATTATAGACAATGCGGAAGTAGCACTTAAGCATGCTTGCGAAATAACAAATGCCACGATTGAAGATTACACAGCAGCCCCCATCTACCTAACCAATAAAGATGCAGGCAAACACCAGTGGCTAATTGAATTTGGTAGGAATCCGAACGACCTCTCTTTATTCACTCATGAACTTGATAAAAAACTACGAGAGGTTAATTCAGATTACGATGCAAAGCGAAAAGGGAATATGGCATTAGAATTGCCGTTAATAGAAGCGTTACCACGGCACACTTTTTACGAATGGATGAAGAGCAGAAACAAACTCGGAAGTCAAAACAAAGTACCTAGACTAAGTAACGATAGAACCTATGTTGATGATATCTTAAAAATTGCTTCCTTAGTTAACCTATAATATGAGATTCTTATTTACAGCCCTTTTCTGTTTTTTTTGTCACTCAATCACTTTTGGACAGACAGCTAAAAACTGGAAACAGTTGAAGTCTATCCCCACCAAAGCAGACAAATTAACAAGCGATCATTTGGGAAATGCTTATGTCTGGAATGAGAACTTCATGTGGATGTATAGCAATAAAGGAGATTCCTTAGCAGCTTTTAATAGTAGAAAATATGGCTCAATCAGCCATGTAGATGCTACGAATCCTTATGAGATATTGGTCTTCTTTGCTGACTATAATGTGATTCTTTTTTTAGATAACTACCTAAGTGATAATGGCGAAATAGTAGACCTCCAAAAAATGGGGTATGATCAAATTACACATGCTTGCAAATCGAGAGCCAACGGAATTTGGATTTACGACGCTATTCAACAAAGAGCCATTCATTTAAACAACGATTTCAAAGCGGATAAACAAACCATAAACTTGTCGCAATGGTTCGACGGTAGAGTCATGCCCAACTCCATGATGGAATATAATAACCAACTATTCATTAGTTCAGAAGATGGAATTTATATCTTCGACCATTTTGGAACTTACCGTAAAAAAATCCCCATTCACGGCATCCACTCTTTTCAGGTGATTGAAAATGAAATTCTATATCGAAGAACTGAACCAAAGAATCAAACCTGTAGTTACCACCTTATTTCTTTCAAAGAAAACTGCGATTCTTTCTCCAATTTGGACCTTTTAAATTTAAGAATTGAAAAAAACAGATTGTTTGGCTTAAGCAATAAAAACCTACTTCTTTTTTCAACGAATTAAATCCTGATTTCACCTTGTAAGGCCATCAGTTTTTATTATTTTAGTACTCCTTTAAAAAGTAGATTATGCACATAGCAATAGCAGGAAACATTGGGTCTGGAAAGACTACTTTAACTTCACTCTTAGCCAAACATTATAAATGGGAGCCGCATTATGAAGATGTTGATGAAAATCCATATTTAAATGATTTCTATAACGACATGCAACGTTGGTCTTTCAACTTGCAAGTTTACTTCTTGAATAACCGTTTCACTCAAGTACAAGAGTTTAGATCGAATAAGAAAAACGTCATTCAAGACAGAACCATATACGAAGATGCATACATTTTTGCTCCCAACCTTCATGCAATGGGCCTTATGACATCAAGAGATTTTGAAAGTTATTTTTCGCTTTTCAAATTGATGGAAGCTTTTATTACTCCACCAGACTTATTAATTTATTTACGCGCCTCAATCCCTGTACTAGTAGATCAAATTAGCAATAGAGGAAGAGAATATGAAGAAAGCATCCGTCTTGATTATTTAAAACGCCTAAATGAAAGATATGAAGCTTGGATTAGTACTTACGATCAAGGAAAACTCCTTATTATTGACGTAGACAACACAAACTTTATCGAAAATAAAGAAGACCTTGGAAATGTGATTGGAAAAATTGATGCTGAAATACACGGACTTTTCTAAACTTCATTCTAAATTATTATGAGTCGTCTTGAAATAAGTTAACACAAACTCAACTTATTTCAGGACGGGACAGAACATAAAAAAAGCCTGAAAGATTTCTTCAGGCTTTTTTTATGTTTTTACTTGAGTTATTTTATCTCTTTGCTAATAAAGAAAACTTCAAATCAAACTGATCGTAAATAAAATTATCTAACAAAGCATCTATTTTTCTAGACTTGTATTCCAATCCGTACTTTGTTCTGTCGATAGAAAAGAATGAAGTAATCTTAAACGAATTTTCGTCTTGTAGACTTGTTTCTAGATCGAACTTGAACATCTCTGTGTGACCTTTAATAGTCATTTCTCCCATTAAGGTTTGTGTTGCTGTTCCCGACTTAACACTTCTTGTAATTTTAAAAGAAGCTGTTGGGTTTGCTTCAACATCAAAGAAATCTGCACTTTTTAAGTGACCTACTAAATCAGCGCTTTTTTCAGCATCTTTAATATCTTCAACAGAAATAGAAGCCATATCAATAATGATTTCACCTTTTAGAATTTCTCCATTTACAACGCTAATGCTTCCGCTTTGAATCTTTACATCGCCGAAATGTTCTCCACCAACTTTCTTACCAGACCATCTTACATTTCCTTCTTCGTTAATAATCTTGTATTCTCCATCGGCAAGAGTATTAGCATCTATTGCATCAACAACAGCAGCTGGCGTATGACTCATTTCCGCACCATGTGCTCCACCTTCTGAAATATGAGGTGCAATAATCAGGGCTACAATCGACATTAACTTAATCAGGATATTCATAGAAGGTCCTGAAGTATCTTTAAATGGATCTCCAACAGTATCTCCTGTTACAGAAGCAGCATGAGGTTCAGAACCTTTGTATTCCATTTTACCATTAATCAATACTCCTTTCTCAAAAGATTTCTTAGCATTATCCCAAGCTCCACCTGCATTATTCATAAAGATTCCCATCAATACACCTGAAACGGTAACGCCTGCTAATAATCCACCCAATACTTCTGGGCCAAAAGTAAATCCAACAAGAATTGGAACTATTAAGGCAATTAAACCTGGTAAGATCATCTCACGAATCGAAGCTTTTGTAGAAATCTCAACACATTTGTCATACTCAGGCGTAGCCTTGTATTCCATAATTCCCGGAATTTCTTTAAACTGTCTTCTAACTTCTTGAACCATGTCCATGGCAGCTCTACCAACAGCAGCAATACATAGAGCAGAGAAGATAAAAGGAATCATAGCTCCAACAAATAAGCCTGCTAAAACATCTGCTTTGTAAATATCAATAGAATCAATTCCTGAAAGGCCAACAAATGCAGCAAATAATGCTAACGCTGTTAATGCCGCAGATGCAATGGCAAATCCTTTACCTGCTGCAGCTGTTGTATTTCCAACTGCATCTAAATTATCAGTTCTTTCTCTTACTTCTTCTGGTAAACCACTCATTTCAGCAATACCACCTGCATTATCAGCAATAGGTCCAAAAGCATCAATTGCTAATTGCATTGCTGTAGTTGCCATCATGCCTGCGGCGGCAATTGCCACACCATACAATCCAGCAAACTCATGAGAGATATAGATACCAGCTGCTAATACTAGAACTGGAATAACTGTAGATTCCATTCCTACCGCTAAACCTCCAATAATGTTCGTTGCATGACCCGTTGAAGATTGTTGAACAATAGAATTAACTGGTTTTTTACCCATTGCTGTGTAATACTCAGTTACTATACTCATAATTGATCCAACAATTAATCCTGTAATAATTGCCCAGAAAACATCCATCGAAGTCAATTCATAGCCTCTAATAACCATGTTCTCTACCATTAGGTAATCCACTAAAAAGTAAGACGCTATTGCTGTCATAATAACAGAAGACCAATTACCCATGTTAAGCGCAGCTTGCACAGAACCATCCTCTCCTTTTATTTTTACAAATAGTGTTGAGATAATTGAGAAAATCAATCCCATTCCTGCAATTACCATTGGCAAAAGAATCGGGGAAAGGCCGTTAAAGTCATCAGTACCGCTAACTGTTCCAAATTGAACCTCTGCACCAAGTACCATTGTCGCTAAAATAGTCGCAACATAAGAACCAAATAAATCCGCTCCCATACCTGCTACATCACCAACATTATCGCCAACGTTATCTGCAATAGTTGCTGGGTTTCTAATATCATCTTCAGGAATCCCCGCTTCAACTTTTCCAACTAAATCGGCACCAACATCTGCAGCTTTGGTATAAATACCACCACCAACTCTTGCAAACAATGCAATAGATTCAGCTCCTAAAGAAAAACCTGCTAAAACTTCAATTGCAAGAATGTAGCTTCCTTTTCCTACCATTGTGCCCTCAGGTCCAAATAAAGTTAAAAGAACAATAAAAACACCTCCCAATCCTAAAACTGCTAATCCAGCAACTCCAAGTCCCATAACGGTTCCTCCACTAAAAGATACATTCAACGCTTTTGCTAATGAGGTTCTAGCAGCTTGTGTTGTTCTTACGTTTGCTTTAGTGGCAATATTCATTCCCAAATATCCTGCAAAAGCAGATAAAAATGCTCCTATAATAAAGGTAATTGCAATAACTGGGTGAGAACTATCTGTCATAGTACCCGACCAAGCTAAAAGAATAGAAGCTATTACAACGAAGTAAGCCATTACTTTCCATTCAGCTTTTAAGAATGCCATAGCTCCTGTTGCAATATGATTTGCAATCCCTTTCATATTCTCATCTCCAGCATCTTGTTTAGAGACCCAAGCTGATTTAATCGCCATAACGATCAATCCTATAATTCCTAAGAACGGAACTATGTAAAGTAAAAATGTTTCCATATTATATAGTTTATTAATATTCTTCTATCAAATTTTGAAGTCTGCAAAAGTAGCTGTATTATTCTTTATATGCAATATTCAAAAATGAGTCCACTTATGTTTTAAGAATCACGCAATAAAAGAAATTGTTTTTGTTTCTTTGTTCGCAACTCTAGGATGGGCATGACTTCTTTTACAATTCTTTTAAATAAATACGAATCTATTGGAATCATAAAAGATAAATCCAAAGGAATGCAAATGGCCATAAAATCATTTAGTTGGATTTTATTCTGGACATTTATTGCTTCTATTATTTGGTCCATTCTACTATATTTAATTGGTCAACCAAGCGCAATTATCTTTCCTGTCCTTGCTGCTATAACAATGGCTACATCTGTTGTTATCTTTTACTACAATAAGAACTTCAGCGCCCATACAAATCGATATCTATTCCTTTTATTGGTATTACCAGGAGGAGTTCAAATTGTTAGTGGAGGTTTCATGAATTCAGGAGCTGTAATTTGTTGGTCAGTAGTAGCCCCATTAATGGCGCTTGCTTTCAAACGCCCGAAACAGGCGAGAAAATGTTTTTTCTTTTTCTTAACCGCATTAATTATAACAGCTTTTGTTGAGCTTTATTTTAAAATAGATTATGTTCCAATGAGTAGAGAAATTGTCACCTTGCAATTTCTAATGAATTTTATTGGTGTGATGTCGCTTTGTTTTTTCCCAATTCTTGATTTTTCAAAAGAACTCTACCGTATTCGACAAAAAATTCAATCTAATAACAGACAGATTATTCAAAGTATTAATTATGCAAAATACATTCAGACTGCGACACTACATAGTAAGGAGCAGTTAAGCGAATTATTGAATCAATCCTCCTTTCTCTTTTTTGAACCTAAAGACATTGTTAGTGGAGACTTTTATTGGGCACATAAAAATGGAGATGATATTTTTTTAGCTTGTGCTGACTGCACAGGACATGGGGTTCCTGGCGCTTTCATGACCATGATTGGGATCAATCACCTAAACAGCATAGTTCTAGAGAATAATGAGCAAGATCCTTCTAAAATACTTAGCTTATTACATCAGAGGGTTACTTCTTCTCTTAAAAACGCAAATGACATTATTCATGATGGAATGGACATTAGTATTTGTAAAATAAATTTCAAGACAGCACGTGTAGAGTATGCTAGTGCGATGTCCAAAATATTCTATTTTGATGGAGATAAAATCATCAGTTGTCCTGTAGACAAATGCAGTATAGGAGATTCCAGAAGAAAAATATCTTACAAGAACCATGTTCTTCAATTGAAAGAAGGGCAATCAATCTATTTAGCTACAGATGGGTATATTGACCAATTTGGAGGTCCTAATGACAAAAAATTTGGCACTCGACAACTCACTCGATTATTAGGCGAATTAAAAGACAAAAGCTTGAAAGAACAAGAAAATTTTATTCAATCAAGCTTTACTTCTTGGAAAGGGGACAAAGAACAAATAGACGATGTCACCCTTATCGGCATTCATTTTTAGAATTACTTCACGTAACTCACATCTTTTACTGCGTCCACTACATCCTTTACATTTGGCATCCAGGCTTCAACTAAAGTTGGCGCATATGGTAGTGGTGTATCTTTCGTGTTAATTCTTCTAATAGGAGCGTCTAGGTAATCAAAGGCATTTCGTTGAACCATGTAAGTTAACTCAGTAGAAATATTTCCCAAAGGCCATGCTTCTTCTAAAATAACCAATCTGTTCGTTTTCTTTACTGACTCAATCACTGTCTTATAATCAATAGGACGAATCGTTCTTAAGTCAATTACTTCAGCATTAATTCCTTCCTTTGCCAATTCCTCCGCAGCTGCTATGGCTACTTTCATAATTTTTCCAAAAGAAACGATAGTAACATCTGATCCTTCTTTCACAATTTTAGCTTGTCCAATTGGAATCAAATATTCTCCTTCCGGCACTTCACCTTTGTCTCCATACATTTGCTCCGACTCCATAAAAATAACAGGATCGTTATCTCTAATAGCAGATTTCAACAAGCCTTTTGCATCAGCAGGGTTTGAAGGAACGATTACTTTTAAGCCTGGAGTATTCGCAAACCAATTATCAAATGCTTGAGAATGTTGAGCCCCTAGCTGTCCTGCAGAACCTGTTGGCCCTCTAAAAACCATCGGAGAACCAAAATTCCCACCTGACATACTCAACATCTTAGCTGATGCATTGATCACTTGATCAATTGCTACCAATGAAAAATTAAAAGTCATAAATTCTATAATTGGACGAAGTCCATGCATAGCAGAACCTACGCCAATTCCAGCAAAACCGAGCTCTGCAATAGGAGTATCTATAATTCGCTTTTCCCCGAATTCATCTAACATCCCTTGACTTACCTTATATGCACCGTTGTATTGCGCTACTTCTTCACCCATCAAAAAGACGTTCTCGTCTCTTCTCATCTCCTCACTCATTGCTTCTCTCAGTGCTTCTCTAAACTGTAATGTCTTCATAAGCTCAACTAATAATTAGAAACTCAAAATTATTAAATAATAGTTTCAAAACAAGCCTATTCTAAATACACTAAAATTATATGCTCAAAACACTATGATGCCTTTTGGGTAACTTTGGCAAAATCATTTAATTTTAGATCATGAATAAATTATTTTCCAAGACAATAACATTGACCTTGAACTAAAATAATTAAAAGATATTCTATGGCTAATTCACTAATTTACAATAAACTCAATTAATTATTAATATTTAACCAATTAATTTTTCTTTTGATTAATTTCGTAAGCCTTCGAGCTTAAGGAGTCTACTAAATCTAAATAATTCATAGTTAACGACTTAAATTAAAAATTAAAGTATGAAAATATTAGTTTGTATTAGCAAAGCGCCTGATACTACGTCAAAAATTGCCTTTACAGATAACAATACTGCTTTCGACACCAATGGTGTTCAATTCATTATTAACCCATACGATGAGTGGTATGCATTAGTAAGAGGCTTAGAGTTAAAAGAAGCAAACGGAGGTTCCGTAACTGTTATTAATGTAGGAGGAGCAGAAAACGACCCGACTATTAGAAAATCACTTGCTATTGGTGCAGATGATGCGGTTAGAATAAACACAAACCCTACAGATGCATTAAATGCAGCAAAACAAATTGCTGAATATGCAAAAGAAAATGGGTTTGATATGATTCTTTGCGGAAAGGAAACCATAGACTATAATGGCTCTCAAATTGGTGGAATGCTTGCTGCATTATTAGATCAACCTTTTGTATCGAATGCTTCTAAATTAGACATGGCGGGCAATACTGCCACAATAGAAAGAGACATTCAAGGTGGGAAAGAAATTCTTGAAGTAGAGACTCCATTTGTATTGAGTGCAGCAAAAGGAATGTCTGAAGCTAGAATTCCAAACATGAGAGGAATTATGGCTGCTAGAAGCAAGCCCCTGAAGGTAGTTGAGCCAACTGCTTTTGATAACGCAACGGAAATAGCATCTTATGAGCTTCCTGCTGCAAAAGGAGCTTGTAAAATGCTAAGCGCTGATAATCCTGCCGAATTGTTAGATTTATTAAGAAACGAAGCAAAAATTATTTAAGAAATGTCAATATTAGTATACGCCAATACGGCAAACAATAAAATCCATAAATCAGCTTACGAAGCTGTTTCTTATGGTGCACAATTGGCTGAAAAAACAGGAGATTCTGTTTCAGCTATAGTTGTTGGAAACGCAGAAAACATTGATAGCTTAGGACAATATGGAGCTGATAAAATTATTCATGTAACTAACGATCAATTCAATGATTTTCAGCCGAGCTTAATTGCTGAAGCAATTCACAAATCAGCTGATGCAAACAATTCATCTATCATCATCTTTTCTCACGATTTATCTGGTAAAGCAGTTGCTCCAATTTTAGCTGCAAGAATGAATGCAGGCTTAGTTACTGGTGCTGTTGAATTACCAAATACGGATGGAGACTTTACAGTCAAAAAAGCTGTTTTCTCAGGAAAGGCTTATGCTCATGTAAAAGTGAATACGAATACTAAAATTGTATCTGTTACTCCAAATGCTTTAGAAAAGAAAGAATATAATAAAACTGCTACCGTAGAAAATGTGGCTGTTGAACTCCCAACTAGTAGATTAAAAGTTTTGAGTCAGAAAATGGAATCTACAGAGCTACCATTAACTGAAGCTGACATAGTAGTAAGTGCTGGGAGAGGATTAAAAGGCCCTGAGAATTGGGGAATGATTGAAGAATTGGCAAAGGAATTGGGAGCAGCAACGGCTTGTTCTCGTCCTGTATCTGACATGGATTGGAGACCTCATCACGAGCATGTAGGTCAAACAGGAGTTGCTATTCGACCCAACTTATACATTGCTGTCGGAATTTCTGGAGCAATACAACACTTAGCAGGAGTTAATCAATCGAAAGTAATTGTGGTAATAAACACAGATGCTGATGCTCCTTTCTTTAAATCTGCCGACTACGGCATTGTAGGCGACGCGTTTGAAGTGGTGCCAAAATTAGTAGAAGCGGCAAGGGCAATGAACTTGTCCAACTAAACATAAATTCAAGAGGAGCGAAGATCATTCGTTCCTCTTATTTTTTGACAACTAATCGAATGGACAAAATTGCATTAGATATCGTAGGGCTTTCCTACAGTCAAACTCAATCCGGGGCTTATGCCTTAGTTTTGGGAGAACAAGATGGAAATAGAAGACTACCAATTATTATTGGTGGTTTTGAGGCACAAGCCATTGCCATTGAATTGGAGGACATGACTCCTAGCCGGCCACTGACACACGACTTGTTTAAAAGCTTTGCCGACTCTTTTGAAATAAAAGTAAGCGAAGTCTTGATATACAACATCATGGAAGGAATTTTCCATTCTAAACTGATTTGTGAAAGAAAAGGAGAAGTAGTGGAAATAGACACTCGAACATCAGATGCTGTAGCATTGGCTGTGCGTTTTAAATGCCCCATATTTACACACGAATTTATTCTAAAAGAAGCCGGAATTATTCTAGGGGATGATGAAAAAGAATCAAAATCTCTTAAAAAATCAAAAGCGACCAAAACAACTTCTTCTAAAAAAGAAAAAAAGGCATAGCTTCGTTATCTCTTGCAGAGTTGAACACAAAACTTGAATCAGCTTTGGGTACTGAGAATTATGAAGAAGCTTCAAGAATTCGAGACGAAATTAACCGAAGAGGAGAAAATAACAACTAAGCTGCATCCATTGAAACCATACCAAGCGATTTTATTCCTTTTTATAGCAATTCTAGTTCCTAATGATATTTTTGCGCAAACTACTGATGCTGCTCAAAGTGGAATCATTCCAATGGAAGGGTTTTCATTTAACTCTCTAATTAGAGGAGCTATCGGATTAGTTTCATTATTATTAATTGCCTTTTTATTTAGTCAAAACCGCAAAGCAATTAATTGGCGTACCGTTGGTATTGGTTTAGCATTTCAAATTATTATTGCAATTGGTGTACTAAAAATTTCTTTCGTTCAAAATATTTTCGAATTTGTAGGTCTAATCTTCGTTAAGATTCTCGAATATACTCAAGCCGGAAGTCAATTCTTGTTTCAAGGTTTGGTCGTAGACATGGATACCTTCGGATTCATTTTCGCCTTCCAAGTACTGCCCACCATCATCTTCTTTTCAGCATTAACCTCTGTATTATTTTACCTTGGAATTATACAAAAAGTGGTAAAGGTTTTTGGCTGGTTACTTTCAAAATTATTAGGTATTTCAGGAGCAGAAAGTTTGAGTGTTGCTGGAAATATTTTCTTAGGACAAACCGAAGCTCCTTTGCTAATTAAAGCCTATTTGGAAAAAATGAATAAGAGTGAAATTCTCTTGGTCATGATTGGTGGAATGGCTACCGTTGCCGGCGCAGTACTTGCAGCCTATATTGGTTTCTTAGGTGGCGATGATCCAGTCTTACGTCTTGTTTTTGCAAAGCATTTATTAGCTGCTTCTGTTATGGCGGCACCAGGTGCAATTGTTATTTCAAAAATCCTTTACCCGCAAACAGAAAAAATAAATACTGACATTCATGTCTCTTCAGATAAAATTGGTTCTAATTTCTTAGATGCTATCGCAAACGGCACCACCGAAGGACTTAAACTAGCGGTTAATGTTGGCGCCATGCTATTGGTTTTTGTAGCATTTATTGCATTAATTAATGGCGGATTAGGAGCTCTAGCTTCTTTTGATGGTTTTGGAAGCTGGCATTTCACCTCTCTAAACGAAGTTATTGCCAACAACACTTCTTATGATGGCTTGTCCTTAGAATTCATATTGGGAACTATATTTGCCCCGCTCATGTGGTTAATTGGGGTTGCAAAAGAGGACATGATGCTTATGGGTCAGTTACTAGGAATTAAACTAGCTGCAAGTGAATTTGTTGGTTATATCCAATTGGCTGGCTTAAAAGACATCACCAACCCATCACATTTGAACTACGAAAAGTCAATTATCATGGCCACCTATATGCTTTGTGGCTTTGCCAATTTTGCCTCTATTGGCATTCAAATTGGCGGAATTGGATCATTAGCTCCAGGTCAGCGTAAGACTTTATCTAAGTTTGGCATGAAAGCGCTGCTAGGAGGGTCTATTGCCTCTTTAATTTCGGCAACAGTAGCAGGAATGATTTTAGGATAATATCCATAAGCTAATATAATTCATCCAACATTAGCTACTAACATTGTAGCTAAAACAAATGTTAGTCAAAATGTTATAAATCTAGGCAATTACACTGATTAGAAACGCCATAATTCCATATCAATTCACTATTACCCTACATTGGTTTTCCTCAATTGAAATAAAATTTAGATTAAAACCTACTTCTGAATTTGGACTTCCCTTTGCGCAACAGCAAAAGCCCCAAAAGCCCCTAAGGCTCCATTACTTATATTGGTTGGAACATTTGCAACAGGGCCGTCAAATAATCCACCTAAGAAATCCCCATTGTCCAATTGCAATTGAAATGCAGAAACAAATTCTCGGTAATTCTGATCTATCGAAACCATTCTAATATTTATTGTATTATTCCCGCTGATCAAATTAGAATTATCTTGCTCTACATAGCCTATTTCTGTATCTATTATTTGTCCGTTAACAAGGTATTTTGAATCTTCAAAACTCACGTCTCGGATGGTTCCATCTCTTTGGCCGTTAATTTCCGTTTCAACCATAAAATATTCAGATAGAATAGTAGCATCCCCAATAATGCTATAATATTCCTCCTCCTCTCCAGTTTCTTTCTTAAGCTCAACTCTTAAACTATCAATACTTCCGATAGCTTGCATCGTACTTTTCGCTCGATAAGTTTCTCCATTTTGCAATGTAACTTCTAAAAAATAAGTTTTTCCTATTTCCCCTTTTACTAGAGGATCAGTTTCATAAATCCCCCTTCCTTTTCCTTGTAACAAATGCCTATCAGTTCCTTCAGTAATAAAGACTACAGCATTCTCAACCGATGGAATTACAGAACTATTAAATTTACTTGAATATGATAATTTAACCTGATGGGCCTTCGTCTCATCTGTAATAGTTCCGTCAACAACTAAACGTTGACCACCATCTTCTGGTAATGGGAAATCGACCTTTTCAGTGCAAGCAAAGCTAAAAATTATAACTAGGCTAATTAATGTTTTAATTCCTCTCATCTCTTAAAATTTTATATTGTAGGCTACTGAAGGTAAAATTGGAAAGAAGTAAGTTTTTATAGCTTCTGATTTTCCGGTATCTTCATTTTTTCTAAACTTAATACTGTAAGCATTCTTTCTAAAGTAGGTATTGAGTACAGAAAAAGCCCACTCAGATTCATACTTCCTATTTGGCTTATCCTTTGTTTTTAGAGTAAGAGAGATATCCCATCGATGGAAACTAGGCATACGTACAGAATTTCGATCTGAGTAAACATTTACCTGTTCTCCTTGGAACAAAAATTTACCTGTAGGAACACTAATTGCCGATCCTGTAGAATACAACCAATTACTAGAAAGGGTAGCTCTTTTATTCAGTTCATAAACAGCAACAACTGAAATATCATGTGTTCTATCATAGGAAGCAAAAAACTCTTTTCCTCGGTTAATTTCCGGGATCTTTTTTCGGGTTTTTGACCATGTATAACCTACCCATCCTGTTAGTTTTCCAATATTTTTCCTGACCAACAATTCAACTCCATAAGAATACGATTTTCCAATTCTAAACTCTCCTTCTAAAAATTCGTTTAATATCAACTCCGCATTATCTCTAAAGTCAATTGTATTTTTCATGTCTTCGTAATAAACTTCAGCAGAAACCTCTAACACGTCTTTAAACAAATTTCTAAAGTAACCCATCGAATATTGATCGGCAATCTGAGGTTTAATATTTTGGCTACTTAACACCCATACAGTAAGAGGTGACGCAGCTGTTGCATTGTTCGCTTGATGCAAATATTGTGTTGTTCTATTGTAACTTGCTTTAATAGAACTTTGCTTATTCAATTGATAACGTAAACTAATTCTTGGCTCAAAGTTTCCATAGTTATTGAATGCTTTCCCCTTTTTATATGAAATTGTATCATTCGCTTTATAAACCAAAGGGTTCGTCTTATCGAATTTATAAACCGTTGCTTTTCCTACATTTTGAAACAAGGAGTATCGAACACCATAATCTATTGCCAACTTTTCATTAATCGTATGGTTATTACTCAAATATGCAGCAAATTCTCTTGCATTGCTCTTAGGTAATTTAGTATCCTCAATGTTCTTCCCTGTGAAACTACCTGATTGAATCTGATATGACGTTGTATTAAGACCAAACTTGATGGTATTAAGCGCATTTAAATAATAGGTAAAGTCTGTTCTTCCCCCATAATCTAGAATTCCAGAATTGTATTTTATATCTTCAATTCCATCATTTACTGTAAGCTTATAAGTATAGTTACTCACGTAAACAATGTTGTTCATGAATAGCTTACTATTGAAAATATGATTCCACCTTACCGTACCAGTTCTATTTCCCCAAGAGGTCCCAAATTCTTTTCCAATACCCAATACATCATCTCCAAAGTAGCCCGAAAGAAACACTCTATTGTTATCATTAATTCGATAATTGGCTTTTGCATTAAAGTCATAGAAATAAAGACGGCTTTTCCTTCTCTCTTTTTTCTTAGACAATTTTAAAAACAAATCTGCATAAGAACGCCTGCCAGAAACTATAAATGAGCTTCTGTCTTTTATGATTGGGCCTTCTAAAGTTAACTTGGAAGATATGGGACTAATTGATGCTGCTCCATGCATTTTTTTTGAATTCCCCTCTTTCATTTTAATATCTAGCAAGGAAGAGAGCCTGCCTCCATATTTAGCAGGAATTCCTCCCTTATAAAGTTTTAAACTTTTTATGGCGTCTGGATTAAAAACAGAAAAGATACCTAGCAAGTGAGAAGGATTATAAACAGGTGCATCATCTAATAGAATAAGGTTTTGATCGCTATTTCCTCCTCTTACAAAAAAGCCTGTATTTGCCTCTCCTCCTGATTGAACTCCAGGAAGCATCTGCACAGTTCTTAATACATCATTCTCACCCATAAATGAGGGTAGTTTTTTAATGGTATTAATGTCCATTTTAATAACGCCCATTTCCGTCTTTTTTACGTTCTCGTCTCTTCTTTCGCTAGAAACAGTTACCGTTTTCATTTGAACAGAATTTGGTTTCATTTCTATCTCTTTTACCAAATTACTATCGATAGAAATTTCCTCTGTATATGAGATATAACCCAAATAACTTATGCTCACTTTGTATTTTCCTTTAGGAACTGAAAGAGAATAAAAACCATAAATATTAGTGGTAACACCTAATTGCAACGATTGAATATAAACCGCTGCTCCTAATAGTGTTTCACCACTCTCAGCATCTTTTATATAACCACTTAAGGTTGCTTTCTCTTGAGCTTTAACTGATGTTATTCCAATCAGTAGGACAAGTAGGATAAAGATTCTTTTCATATGGAAATTTCAGTTTTGTTTGCTTTATAATCGGCAAAACTGACCTTTTAGTATTGAAGCAAATTGCTAAGTATACCATCAGAAGAATTTGGAGGACGAACTCGAATTTTTAGGAGACAAAAGAACTTAGCCTAATTTTTTAACCAAAAGGGAAACGGTATGAATCCCATTTTTACTTTCAATCGCTAATACATGATTCTTAGGATAGAGCAATTCTAATCTAGCAGCAACGTTTGCAATGCCCACCCCCGAAAAATCATCCATTTTCTTAGGCGTTTCATTGATTGTATTAATCACCTTAAAAACAAGCTCCTTGCCGTTCAATCGGAGTTCAATACTTATTTTAGATTCTTGAGCATAACTCACGCCATGCTTAAAAGCATTCTCTACAAAAGGAATCAACAACATGGGTTCAATAAATACATTATTTCCTTCACCTTCACAGTGAAATGAAATAGCAACTTTCCCAGCCAGCCTCAATTCTTGTAATGAGATAAAATTTTTAATGTAATTAACTTCGTCTTCTAATGAAACTTTAGCGTCATTTGCTTGATAAACAGAATACCGCAAGATATCAGACAGCATAAGAATAGCGTCCTCTGCTTTTCCCATCTCTTTTTCACTTACCAAGGAGTAGAGAGTATTTAACGAATTGAACAAAAAATGAGGGTTCATTTGGCTTTTCAAAAGTTTGAGTTCCGACTCATTCTTGAGTTTTTCATTATTCATCCATATAATTAAAAAGGAGTAGGAAAAACTTAGGCCTAAAACAAAAAGTGAAAAGAAGAAATTATCAAGAAAGGCATACTTCAATGAAAATGATTCTTCATCTGCACAACAATCCAGATGTTCTAAATAGTCAATAAAAGATTCTAAAGAAATTGCAACTAAGATAGAGCCAAACAGTAGAATGAAGTATTTTCTAAACTGCGTTGTTATTAGATATCGCTTAATGTTAAATAGACTATTAAAATAAAAAAGGCCCAAATAAGGTATAAAATAGAGAGAAAGCACTGACATACTTAACATTAGTGTCATTCCTTCATCGGATTCTTCATCGCTGAAAAGGAAAAATAAAAACAGCAAACTCCATGCACTCACATGCAGAAAGATGGTGATTAGTTTTTTTAAGGTTTTCGAATTTATCATAACAGTACAAAGCTAAAGTAGCATTTCTATCATTTCATTTGCAAAGAATATACGAATAGGCGATTTTTGACGACTAATCAAACATTGTAATTGTAGATGCTAAGCTGTGTAATTGTAGATGACGAACAACTTGCTTTGAATATTCTTATCAAGTACGTAGAAAGAACACCCTTTCTCGAACTCAAAATGGCAAGCACCAATGCATTAGAAGCTCAAACATATATTCAACAAAATAATATTGACATCGTCTTCCTTGACATTCAAATGCCAGATCTTGATGGGATTTCATTTTTAACAAGTTTGTCTTCCCCACCCAAAGTTATTTTTACTACAGCCTATGATCAATATGCACTAAAAGGTTATGAATTAGAAATTGTCGATTACCTATTAAAACCAATTTCCTTCGAACGCTTCTTAAAGGCAAGCAATAAAACACTTCAATTAAAAGACCATTCCGAACAAAAACTAATGCCAGATGCTATCTGGGTAAAAGCCGACTACCAACAAAAGAAGGTTGTGTTAAGCGATATTCTTTTTGTGGAAGGACTTAAAGATTATGTAAAAATTTACACTTATTCGGGCTTAATTATGACGAAATTGAATCTAAAAAATTTCCATCTAAAGCTACCGAATAGCCAATTCATTCGAGTTCACCGTTCCTTCATAGTTAATCTTTCCAAAATAACTTCAGTCCAAAAATCACGACTATATATTGAGGAACGAGAAATTCCTGTAAGCGAGCCCTACTGGGATCAGCTATCCAACACGCTTCATCTTTAAATTTCTGCGATTCTAGTATTTTTCAATAAGAGTCAAATATCTTGGAATACCATAGAAGGATCACAGGATTAACGCGGATTATCAGTTCAAGATTTTGAAAGGACCTTGAACAATCAAATCTTGTGGCTACTTTTAAAATCTTAACAATTCATCAACAAATAACAAACCCTCTCTAGTCTTCATCCTATTGGTTTCAGTCGCTTATGCAGCTAAGCCTATAGCTAGAAGGCAATAATATCACCTTCATCTCAACCCATATATTAAGGCTCCTTAAACCATTTAAAAGAAACCGTGAAAGAAAGAATAATCGGAATTGATGTAGCACGAGCATTAGCAGTAATCGGAATGATAATTGTCAATTTTAAAGTCGTTTTGGGAGAAAAAGGGCTTGATTGGGTGAAGTCCTTTGCAAGTGTGTTTGATGGAAAATCAGCGGCTACTTTTGTGGTTTTGGCTGGAGTTGGACTTGCTTTAATGACTAACTCTGCTTTAAAAAACAAAGACAAACAAAAATTAAAAATAGTTCGAAATAGAATTGCGAAAAGAGCTTTATTCCTATTCATTATCGGGCTTTCTTATATTGCTATTTGGCCAGCAGATATCCTCCATTTTTATGGCGTTTATATGCTCATCATCCTTTTTTTATTGAAAAGCAATTCGAGAAAAATTGTGGCTTCTGCAATCACATTAATTTTAATTTATCCATTACTAATTAGCTTATGGGACTATAATACGGGTTGGAATTTTAACACATTAGAGTATCTCAATTTTTGGACGTTTAAAGGATTTTTTCGAAACCTATTCTTCAATGGCTTTCACCCTGTAATACCTTGGGCTTCGTTTATGTTATTTGGATTCTGGTTCGGAAAACAAGATTTGAATAATGAGCAATTTTTAAAAAAATCGTTCTGGATAAGTTCAACCCTTTTTGTTTCAATTCAAGTTTTATCATATTGTTTCATATCTATTTTATCAAATGGCAACCAACAGACGATTAATGAATTGAATGAAATTATTGGAACAAGCCCAATGCCACCTCTACCAGTATATATGTTTAATGGAATTACAATTGCTATTTCAGTCATCTCTGCTTGTATATTAATAGGAAAAAAATATCCTGAAAATAATATAGTTAAGGCATTGAACAAAACAGGGCAATTAGCCTTAAGTTTTTATGTGGCACATGTTGTTATTGGTATGGGAATTATCGCAGTAATAAATCCTACGAAAATAGGAAGCTATCCTGTTGAGTACTCAGTATTCTACGCACTTATTTTTAGCTTATTCTGTATCCTATTTGCCATTTATTGGCTAAAAAATAAGAAGTCTGGGCCAATAGAATGGCTCATGAAAAAATTGATTGATTAGTTAAGACTTCTAGCCTGAGAATTAAACCAAAATATAAGCTATGACAAGAAAATGTTATTTTTATCTCTCTTATAAAGTTATCATCCAGAGATCTTGTCAATAATTGTTTAATAATGGAAAAAAATGAATAAGTTATTACTCACGTTAATTCTGATCTTATCCGTCATCATATGCTCAAGCCTAATTACTGACACAACTCCTGAAGATAGTTGGCTGCGGCCTACCATTGAATTTCCTAAGGACAATCCCTTAACAGATGCCAGTATAAATTTAGGAGATGCTTTATTCTCCGAAACGCTTTTGTCCAGAGACTCTACTCTCAGTTGTCATTCCTGCCACATGACTGGAGCTGCCTTTGCAGATCACTTGCCTCTTGGGGAAGGAATACGTGGGCGACATGTGACAAGGAATACGCCAACAATATTCAACATGGCATTTCATCCTTACTTTATGATCGATGGAAAATTTAAAACATTAGAGGAGCAAGTTTTAGGGCCTATCAATGAACACAAGGAGTTTGATATGAACCCAGAAATGGTTATTGAACGTTTAAAAAGCTTGACTTTATACAATCGACTGAGCATCGAAGCTTATGGAGAGGAGCTTTCTATCGAAGTAGTACAGAAGTCAATTGCCAACTTTGAACGTATACTAATTTCGGATAATTCAAGATTTGACCAATTTAAAAGAGGAGAGATAGAGTTAACAGAACATGAAATGAATGGCTGGAAATTATTTAAGACCCCTGAATTAAACTGCATAAAATGTCACAGTGGTTATAACTTCACCAATTATGCTTTTGAGAATAACGGATTATTTGAAATTTATCAGGATTCAGGAAGGGCATTGATCACCAATCAACCAGAAGACCTAGCTAAGTTTAAAGTTCCAACCTTAAGAAATATTGTACTCACCTACCCTTATATGCATAATGGATCATTCTCGTCACTTGAATTAGTTATAGATCATTATGCTTCGGGAGGAAAAAAACATCGCTCTCAATCCAATTTCATTAAAGGCTTTGAAATTAGTAAGAATGAACAGAGCGCATTGATCGCCTTCTTAGAAACATTAACTGAGGAACGCCTACTGAGTCAGGATTAATCTTACTTAATAAGACTTGCAGTCCGAGGGTTGAAAGCAAATACAGATCATTAATCCCTCTTAAATCTAAGAAGAAAACAGTAGTTTTACTTAACACTCAAACACTTTCCATTCAAGCCATAA